>JAGLLQ010000257.1 GCA_023140455.1 Desulfobacteraceae bacterium
TTATTGAAGTATATTCATATTTTTAACTTACAATGTAAAAGAAAGTCAAGTAGTTATTTCATAAAATCTAAAAAGAAGGTAAAAAAAATAAATGACTTTACCGGCACAAATTCTAAGAAAAAACAATATTTTTCCCAAAAAAGATTTTGGACAGAATTTTCTTTCCGACGATCAGACAGCCAGAATGATAATTAAAAGAGCAGGTATTGATAAAGACGACACTATACTAGAGATTGGTTCCGGCCTTGGCGCTCTTACAATAGAAGCTTCTAAAAGGGCGAAAAAAGTATACGGTATTGAAAAAGATAATCGATTGATTGATTTACTAAAAGAAGAAATCATAAAGTCTGGTCAAAGTAATATTGAAATTATACATAAAGATATTATGAAACTTGCAATTGAAGATTTTGTACCCGAACAAAGAAAAAAACTTGTAATCATTGGAAATCTTCCATATAATATATCATCGCAAATACTTTTTAGGCTTGTCGAAAAAAGAGAGTTTATAAAAAAGGCATATCTTATGTTTCAGTTAGAGCTTGCAGATAGGATAACAGCCCCGCCCGGCGGGAAAGATTATAGCAGATTGTCTGCTGTAATGCAGTATTGTGCTGATGTTAAGCCCATCGCAGATATTAAGCCCCATCTATTTTATCCAAAGCCTGCAGTACAATCAAGGGTGATTGAAGTGTCTTTTTTTGAGAAACCTGAATGTTCTTACGAAAAAGAAAGATATCTTTTTACTGTTATTAAAGCAGCATTTTCTAAACGAAGAAAAACATTAAAAAACTCTCTTGCAGGAGATGATTTGTCAATTAACAGAGAAGAAGCAGAAACAATTTTAAAAGCTGCAAAAATTGATCCTGTGAGAAGAGGAGAAACTGTTCATGTAGAAGAATTTGTAACCCTTGCAGAGCAGGCGTGGAATTTCACCAGGGAGGAGAAATGGTAAACAGCAGCCGGCTCAGTATTGATGATCTGATAAAGATTGTATCAAATGGAGGTCGTGTTAAAACTGGTATTGATGTATATAATGCTAATGGAACTCTTCTTCTTGACAGAGATTTTCTTGTGGAAACTACAAAGACCCTTGAAGTAATTAAAGAGAATGGTGTTAATTCAATCACAGTAAATTCCAGCGAAAGCAGTGGTATCTGGGACAAAGATGGCAACCAGATCGGCTTTGATCCATCCGGATCTATTGACTCTGATGGCTCATCTGATACGGTGAAAGAAAAAAAAGAGCAAAACTTATCGTTTGATCCTTATGCCGGCGAAATTGAAAGAATACTTTATGAAATCGAAGAGGTCAAAAAGGTTGCTGAAATCAAATATGCAGAAGCAAAAGGAAATGTTAAAAAAGTCCTTACAGATATAAGAGAAACAGGAGGTAAATTTGACTATAATGAAGTTGAAAATAATGTTGCTGACCTGGTGGCGTTTTTAACTGAAACTGATAATGCTTTTTCGTTTCTTACAAAAGAACTGTTTTCCTATGATGATTATCTCTATAACCATTCAGTAAATGTTTGTGCTATCGGAACAGCAATATTAAATCGTTTTAATAAACAATTCAGTACATTTGTAAATGATTTTTTAAGAGCAGGAGATCAAACGGCTCTGGAACAATTTCCACGTGAAAATGATCAAGAAGTTGATTGTTTCAAGCTTTTCCAAAAAGATGATTTGGGTGATATTTCTTTAGGGCTTTTTCTTCATGATATTGGCAAAGTTATGGTATCTGAAAATGTACTGAATAAAAAAGGGAAACTTACTAAGGAAGAGTTTGATGAAGTGAAAAAACATTCTTATGAGTATGGACTGTTTATACTTGAAGAAAACAAGCTTAAAAATTCATATCTGAAAAATATTATTCAATATCACCATGGCCCACTTTTTGAGGATGAAGAGAGATGTTATCCTGGAGGGATTAAATTTCACGAAATACCTATTTATGTTAAAATATGTAAGCTTGCAGATATTTTTGATGCCATGACTTCAAAAAGGTGCTACAAAGAGGCTTTTAACCAGATCAATGTTGTGACGGATCTGTTCAGGACATATGCTCAGAAAGACAGGCTCCTTCAACTTATTCTCCATTCTTTTGTAAAAAGTATTGGCATTTATCCCCCGGGAAGTATTGTATATCTTAAAAATGGACAGCTTGCATATGTTCTGCACTCTGAGGGGCCACTACTCCTTCCCTTTACAGATACGAATCAGGTAACACTTAAGAGAAAAGCAGATCCTGTTGATGCCGGCAGTCAATATACTGATGAAGCTATCCATGTGGATGCCAATAGAAGTGTGAAAAACCCGACAGATGTTTATGATCTCCTACCTTCCTATCTTAAAACAATAATATCAAAAACAGCTAATTGACATAATGGTCAGTATTGGCTAAAAAGACTTTAAAAATAAGGTAATAATGTGTTATTTTTATTATTTGGTGTTTTAAAAATAAGGAAATAATAAAAGGGAAAATATATGATAAAAGTTAATGAAAGTTACAGCAAGCTTAAAGCCTCATACCTTTTTGCAGATATTGCGAAAAGAGTTGAAGTTTTTCAGGAAGAAAATCCAGATAAAAAAATTATAAAACTAGGTATAGGTGATGTTACAAAACCATTACCTGACGCTTGTGTTAAAGCATTTCATCAAGGTGTTGATGAAATGGCAAAAGAAGCAACTTTTAGAGGATATGGTCCTTATGAGGGATATCCTTTTTTAAAGGAAGTCATCAGCAAAGAAGATTTTCAAAAAAGAGGAGCATCTATCATCCCTGATGAAATTTTTATAAGTGATGGTTCAAAATGTGACACTGCAAATTTTCAGGAGCTTTTTGCCACTGATATTAAAATTGGAATTCCTGATCCTGTTTATCCTGTTTATCTTGATTCAAATGTTATGGCAGGGAGGACAGGAACTTATGAAGATGGCAGATATCAGGGAATTCATTATTTGGAATGTACAAAAGAGAATAATTTTTTACCTGAGATTCCTGATACAAATCTGGATCTTATTTATCTTTGTTTCCCAAATAATCCAATTGGTACAACTGCACCAAAACAATATTTAAAGCAATGGGTTGACTACGCAAGAGAAAATAAAGCTTTAATTTTATTTGATGCAGCTTATGAGGGGTTTATACGAGATGATTCTCCCCATTCCATCTTCGAGATTGAAGGTGCAAAAGAAGTCGCTGTGGAATTCAGAAGTTTTTCTAAAACTGCAGGGTTCACAGGAACAAGATGTGCAATTACAATCGTTCCAAAAGAATGCATGATTTATAATGATAATAATGAAAAAATTTCACTTAATGCACTCTGGGGCAGAAGGCAGGCAACAAAGTTTAACGGTGTTTCCTATCCTGTTCAAAAAGCTGCAGCCGCTGTTTATTCAGAACAGGGGCAAAAAGAAACAAAAGCACTAATATCATATTATCTTAAAAATGCTGATATAGTGACTAAAGCAATGGCTTCTCTCGGATTTGATTATGTTGGAGGAGGCAGCTCTCCATATATCTGGGTTGACAGCGGCAATAGAGATTCATGGGAGTTTTTCCAACTCCTCCTATCTAAGGCAGCTGTTGTATGTACTCCTGGAGCAGGATTTGGAAAATGCGGTGAAAAGTATATCCGAATCAGTGCTTTTAACAGCCATGAAAATGTAGAAGAAGCAATGAAACGTCTGAAAGAGATTTTATAATGGATCATTTTTTTAATGTAAAAACCCTTGACCAGGTCATGGAAAATCTTTCAGCATTTCCATGTGTTGGAACTGAAGTGGTTTCTGTAACAGATGCCACATCAAGGATACTTGCTGAAGACATCACAGCTTCTCTTGACATACCCGGTTTCAGACGGGCTACTATGGATGGTTATGCTGTTGTTTCAAAATCAACTTTTGGAGCTACTGAGTCAAATCCTGCATGGTTAGAGATTGCAGGTCAGGTAAATATGGGAGAAACCCCGGCCTTTTCTCTTAAATCAGGGTTTGCTGCAAAAATATCCACTGGCGGTATGCTTCCTGAAGGTGCAGACAGTGTTGTAATGATTGAGCACACTGAAACTATTGATGAAAACTCTGTTGAGATTTATAAAAGCGTAGCTCCGTTCCAGCATGTGATTGACTCATCTGAAGATTTTGCTAAAGACGACATAGTATTGAAAAAAGGTTTGACGATTCGACCTCCTGAAGCAGGGCTTGCAGCAGCACTGGGATATTCAGAAATTAAAGTTTATAAAAGACCTCAAGTCGGTATAATCTCCACAGGAGATGAAGTTATCCCTGTGACTGAAAATCCTGCTCCAGGACAAATACGTGATATCAACTCATATACTCTTGCAGGTTTTGTCAAAGAAGCAGGCTGTGTGCCACACCTTTACGGCATTATCAAAGATGATCTGGATGCTTTGTTTGAAACTTGTCAAAAAGCTTTCAAAGAATGTGACATGGTTTTGATTTCAGGTGGAAGCTCAGTTGGAGCAAGGGATTTTACAATTGATGTTTTAAATAAAATTGAAAATTCTGAAATTTTAGCCCATGGAATTTCAATAAGCCCGGGTAAGCCAACTATCTTTGCAAAAGCAGGGAATAAACTTTTATGGGGACTGCCGGGACAGGTTGTTTCTGCAATGGTTGTTTTTAAAATAGTTGTTCTTCCTTTTTTAAATCAGCTTAAAGGTTGCAAACGTGTTTTTGATAATAAATTAATGGTTTCTGCAAAGCTCTCACGAAATGTTGCATCAACTCAAGGTCGCCAGGATTTTGTAAGGATCCGTCTGACAAAAAAGCATAATGTTCTTTATGCAGAGCCGGTTCTTGGAAAATCAGGATTGATAAAGACCATGGTACTGGCAGATGGTCTTCTCGAAATAGGAGAAAATGTTGAAGGCATGGAAAAAGACTCTATTGTTAATATAATTCCTCTATAGTGTTGTATGATTTAATAATTTAAAGCGAGAATATAATAATGAAACGAAATGTATATCTTGATATGAAAAGTATTGAACAGGCAAAAAAGATTTTGTTTGATAATTTTAAAGATCTTACCATGCCTGTTGAAACTATAAAAACTGTTGATTCATTTGAAAGAGTGCTTGCAGAACCAGTATTCGCTGCAACATCTTCACCTAATTTTCATGCTGCTGCAATGGATGGAGTTGCTGTTAATGCAGAAGTCACCTTTGGTGCTAACCCTGATGCTCCTAAAAGTCTGGTAATTGGTAAAGATGCTTTTTGGAGAAATACAGGACATGTTATGCCTGAAAATGCCAATGCGGTTATTATGATAGAGCATCTTAACATTATAGATGATGAAAATATTGAAATTGAAAATCCGGTTTTTCCCTGGCAGAATGTAAGGAAAATGGGAGAAGATATTGTTGCAACAGAGTTATTATTTCCAAGGGGCCACAAAGTTGATGCCTATTCCATGGGTGCTCTTTTATCCGGCGGGATTTTTGAAGTTCGGGTTCATAAAAGACCACAGGTTCTGATTGTCCCAACAGGATCAGAGTTGAAGCAATGGGATGATATTAAGACAGCAACTTTGGAGCCGGGTGATGTAATAGAATCAAACTCTACAGTTCTGGGACATCTTTGCAAAGGGTTTGGAGCAGATTTTAAATCTCATACAATGTTGAAAGATGACCTTGAGACAATTAAGGATGCTGTAAAGCAGGCAACTTTAAACCCTCAATATGATGTGGTTATGATAATAGGTGGATCATCTGCCGGCTCTATGGATTATGCAAAGCCTGTTATTTCAGGCTTAGGTGAAATTTTTGTCCATGGTGTTACAATGATGCCGGGCAAGCCTGTGCTTTTTGGCAAGGTTCATGATACACCGGTTTTTGGAATTCCCGGATACCCTGTTTCTGCAATTGTAGCATTTGAACAATTTGCAGGTCCTTTGCTTGCTGAGATACAAAAATTCAGAGCAGGCAGAAGAAATATTGTGAAAGTAAAACCTTCAAGAAAAATCACATCAAAGTTGGGCCAGGAAGAATTTATAAGAATGAAGATCGGTTCTGTGGATGGCAAATTTATTGCATCTCAGCTTCCCCGGGGTTCAGGAAGTATAACTACATTAACAGAGGCTGACGGTATTATCAGAATACCTTCAAACAGTGAAGGGGTGTTGGAAACCGAAGAAATCAATGCTGAACTTCTAAAGCCCCTTGAAGAAATAGAAAAAACAATTGTAATAACAGGGTCACATGATAATACACTTGATTTACTTGCCGATCAGATTAGAAAAGATAATAAGGATTTCAGTATATCCTCAAGCCATGTCGGGAGTATGGGCGGCCTTATGGGAATTAAAAAAGGTGTATGTCACATAGCAGGCGCTCATCTTCTTGACCCTGAAGACGGCACATATAATATTTC
>JAGLLQ010000258.1 GCA_023140455.1 Desulfobacteraceae bacterium
CTCAGGTAGCAAGTAAAATGGTACCAATTATGGCTCTGTATTATATAATCGGAGCGATTGTGGTTATTGCCGCAAACTTTGATCAAATAGGACTTGCCTTTCAAATAATTTTCCATGATGCTTTTTCCGGCACTGCTGCAACAGGCGGCTTTACCGGTGCTGCACTTGCTCAGACTATCAGATTCGGTGTTGCCCGCGGTGTTTTTTCAAATGAAGCAGGTTTGGGAAGCTCTCCCATAGCACATGGAGCTGCAAAAACTAAAGAGCCTGTACGTGAAGGTCTTGTAGCAATGCTTGGACCTTTTATTGACACAATAGTTGTCTGCACCATGACTGCACTCGTAATTATCCTCACAGGTGCTTATACTACAGGAGAATCAGGGTCAGTCCTTACTGCAAAAGCCTTTGAAATGGGACTCCCCGGACCTGGAGGTCTAACTGTTGCAATAGGCATTGTATTCTTTGCCCTTTCAACCATAATAACCTGGTCTTATTATGGTGACAGATGTGTGGCCTACCTTGTCGGAGAAAAACTTGTTGTACCCTATAGATTCTTATATTGCCTTCTTCTCCCTGTTGGTGCTGCATTGGAGCTCCCTACTGTCTGGGCAATCGGGGACTGCATGAATGCTATGATGATCTGGCCTAACCTTTTTGGAGTTATTTTCTTAAGCCCGGTTATTTTTCGAGAAACCAGAAAATATTTCAGTGATCCAAACAAGGTTTATCCTGACATCTATGATACTGAATAATAACTAAATTAATTATAAAGAGCTCTGCACAAACAGGGCTCTTTATTTATACTGCATACTCCTTCTAACAACCTGAACCTCAGAATTTAAAATAATGACAGATGAAAATGAAATAATAAAAATTTTCTTACCTTCTGACAGCAATAAAGTTGTTAACAATATTAATAAGATCAAACAACCTTTGTTTAATATTGCTCAACCTTTATATATCCTCAATAAAAATAATAATAGCGATTCTGATCACTTGCTTAAAGCTTATGTTCCACCGCTTCTTCCTGAAAATCTTGGGGATAATAATTTTAAAAAACGACATAACCTCAAATATGCATACATAGCAGGAGCCATGGCAAATGGAATAAGTTCGGTTCAAATGGTTCAAGCCATGGCAAACAATGGTATGACCGGATTTTTTGGTGCAGGAGGACTTTCGCTCGACAAAATAGAAAATGCAATTCTTGAGTTAAAAGAGACCTTAGATTCAAAAACTTTTGGGTTCAACCTGATTCATTCACCAAATGATCCTGATCATGAAATGGCGGTTGCCAAACTCTATTTAAAACATAATATCAATCTTGTCAGTGCTGCTGCTTTTATGCGAATAACACTGCCACTTGTCTATTATCGTATCAAAGGGCTCTGCCAGGACCTTGAAGGTAAAGTTGTCGCTCCTAATAAGATCATAGCTAAAGTATCAAGGGTTGAGGTTGCAAGAGAATTTTTCTCCCCTCCTCCTGAAAAACTTGTAAATCAACTTTTAACAATGGGTTTGATCACAAACAAAGAAGCTGAGCTTTCAAAAAATATTCCCATGGCTCAGGACATCACAGCAGAAGCTGATTCCGGAGGGCATACTGACAACCGCCCTGCCCTTGCACTGCTTCCGACTATGCTGTCACTTAAAAATAGATTTTCCAATAAATTTAATTATTCAGATAAACTTTGTGTGGGACTTGCAGGAGGAATTGCAACACCAGAATCCGCTGCAGCGGCTTTTCAAATGGGAGCAGGATATATTCTTACAGGCTCTATAAATCAGTCATGCATTGAAGCAAATATTTCTTTGCAGGCAAAAAAAATGCTGGTACAGGCTCAACAAGCTGATATGGCTATGGCACCTGCTGCGGATATGTTTGAAATTGGTGCAAGGGTACAGGTCCTGAAACGAGGTACAATGTTTGCCATAAGAGCTGAAAAGCTATACAATATTTATAAAAATTATCAAAGCTTTGATAAGGTTCCTGCAAAAGACAGGAAACAGATTGAAGAAAAATTTCTAATGGCAAGTTTTGATGAAAAATGGCTTGAGACAAAAGAATTTTTTGAAAATTGTAACAATATAAAAGAAATTCAGAGGGCAGAAGATAATCCAAAACATAAAATGGCGCTTGTTTTCAGATCTTATTTAGGACTTTCTTCTAAATGGGCAATTGCCGGTGATGAAAAAAGATCAATTGATTACCAGATCTGGTGCGGCCCTGCAATTGGTGCATTTAATCAATGGGTAAACGGGACCTTCCTTGAAAGTCATGAAAACAGGCAGGTTGTAATTATAGCTCTCAATCTTCTTTTTGGAGCCTCAGTCTGTATAAGAAGGTCCTGGCTTGAAAATCAAAACATAGGCCTTCCCTCTGATGTTCTGTCTTTCCCCCCTGTTCCAGTAAATGAGCTGATGAAAATGATATCTTGATGATCTAAGTATAAATGTAAAATTATTGTCAAACCATCCTCCAACTAATGCATTTTATTCGATTTTCCTGTAAAAATATATATTGTTAACAAAGCGCTTATTTTAGAGGAAAATTTGATATCCATGGGACTATCAGGTCAGCAAGACAATTGTGTGGCAATAATCGGAATGGGATGCATATTCCCAAAGGCAAACGGGCTTGAAGAATACTGGCAGTTGCTTTTTAACGGACAGGATGCCATTGCAGATATTCCAGAAGAAACCCATTTTGCGATAAAAGATTATTTTGATAAAGACCCGAAATGCCCTGATCATATTTATTGTAAACGCGGCGGCTTTATCCCTGCTGTATCTTTTGATCCTTCAAAATACGGAATCCCTCCAAATAATATAAATGCCACTGATACTTCCCAACTGCTCGGCCTGATAGTTGCTGAAATGGCCCTGGAAGATGCAGGATACAATGTAAAAGATAATTTCCCCAATAAAAAAAGAACAAATATCATACTTGGTGTTACAGGTACTCAGGAACTTGTAATCCCTTTAGGTGCACGACTTGGACATCCTTTATGGAAAAACGCTTTAAAGGATTCAGGTATTGGGCCGGAAAAAAGTGATGAGGTTATTAAAAGAATACAAAATGGTTACCCTGAATGGCAGGAGAATTCTTTTCCCGGTCTTTTAGGAAATGTCGTTGCAGGCAGAATCGCCAACAAACTTGATCTTGGCGGGACAAACAGTGTAGTTGATGCTGCATGTGCAAGCTCGCTTTCTGCAATCAACAGTGCTGTCATGGAGCTTGTCCAGGGCAAATGTGATATGTCAATAACTGGTGGCGTGGATGCTTTAAACGATATATTCATGCACATGTGCTTTTCCCAGACCGGTGTACTTTCACACACAAGCGATGCAAAACCATTCTCAAAAGATTCTGACGGAACTGTTCTGGGTGAAGGCGTTGGAATGATTGTTTTAAAACGCCTTAAAGATGCTCAAGAAAATAATGACAGAATATATGCAGTTATTAAGGGCATAGGTACTTCAAGTGATGGAAATTCAGGGGGTATTTACGCCCCTGATGCTGCAGGTCAGCAAAGGGCATTAAGAGCAGCTTATAAAGATGCCTCAATTGACCCTTCTACTGTCGAATCAATTGAAGCACACGGTACCGGGACCAGAGTTGGTGATAAAATTGAATTCCAGGCTTTAAAAAACTTTCGTTCAAACTCAGAAAGTGAGTCTTCCAGCAAAGACTCTGATACTGCCAGATGTGCCATAGGTTCTGTAAAATCAATGATAGGGCATGCAAAAGCGGCTGCCGGCATCGCAGGCCTTATTAAAACAACTTTATCTCTTTACAACAAAACTCATTTTCCTACTTTAAAAGC
>JAGLLQ010000259.1 GCA_023140455.1 Desulfobacteraceae bacterium
TGGTCAAAAGAAAACTGGATTAAAGAAAATAAATTAGTGAGCAGTGATCTTGCAAAAGATGAAGTGAGAGATGAAATTGCTTCGATAGGGCTATAAATGGCATTTGAACACACATCTGTAATGCCGGAAGAAGTTCAGAAGTATTTACAATTAAAACCAGGCAATACTTGCGTAGATTGCACTCTTGGTGGCTCAGGGCATGCCATGCAAAGTGTTAAAGCAATTTTACCCACAGGAAAATTTATTGGGATTGATCAAGATACTGATGCTATTGCCAATGCAAAAATAATCTTTAAAGATCACCCTCAAAATATATTTCTTATTCATGATAATTTTGTAAATCTTCCAGATATCCTTGAATCTCTTGAGGTTGAAGGGGCTGATGGCATAGTTCTTGACCTCGGGCTTTCTTTGAATCAACTGAAAAACAGTCAAAGAGGTTTTAGTTTCCAAAAGGTTGAAGCCTTAGATATGAGAATGGATACAAGAGGACAGCTTACAGCAATGGAAATTGTTAATTCCTTTAATGAAAAAGATCTTGCTGATATTTTTTATAAATATGGTGAGGAAAAGATGTCACGTAAAATTGCAAAAAATATTGTTAAGAAAAGAGAAGAAAAGCCTATTAATACAAGCGATACACTTGCCCAAATCGTTAAAGAATCCATACCAGCCAAAATAAGTTTTAAAAAGAAAATTCACCCTGCAACAAAAGTATTTCAGGCTTTAAGAATCTATGTAAACAAGGAATTGGAATATCTTGAAACATTTATGAAAAATATTCCTGACCTTTTAAATAAAAATGGACGTCTTGTTGTAATTTCTTTTCATTCACTGGAAGACAGGATTGTAAAACAACAAATAAAAAAATTTGAAAATGGATGTACATGCCCGCGAGAGCTCCCAAAATGTGCATGTGGGTTTGAACAAAAACTTAAATCGGTATTTAAGAAACCTTTAACACCTTCTTTAGAAGAAATTGACTTAAACCCAATGGCAAGAAGCGCAAAAATGAGAGTTGCCCAGAGAGTATAGGATAAGAGACTGACATGGAATACGTACCCAATAAACGTGTAACCCCTAAAAAACAAGAAAAAAGACCAACAAAATGGTTGGTTTTAACTTTGATTTTTTTATCCCAGCTCTTTTTGTACACTCTTATTCGCCTTGAAGCCTCTCAAACCAGGACTGATATATCAAAGCTGCAAATGCGACAACAGGAATTAAAAGCAAAGACCAGCATTTTAATAATTGAAAAAGAAACATTGAGTTCTCCTGAAAGAATTCTGAAAATTGCAAGATCGGATTTAAATCTTTCGACACCAACCGCAGATCAGGTTTTTTATTTAGATTTATCAGAGTAGTAATAAATGAAACAAAGAAGCAGAAAAGCATAAGGTTTAGAAAATGATTAGAAAAGAAAAAAACAAAAAAAGACAAAACAGGATTGTTTTTTTAGAGGTACTCATTTTCATTGCTATTATTTTTCTAAGTGCCAGATCAATAGAACTACAAGTCTTTAAATCATCTTCTTTAACTAAAAAAGCTGAAAGAGAGTATACCAAATACAGCTCCATACAAGGGAAAAGAGGTCACATATATGATCGTAATATGAACGAGCTCAGCACAAGCATTAATACTCTTTCTATTGCAGCTACAGCCAGCAAACTAAAAAACCCCGGCAAGACAGCATCAAGACTTGCAGCGACTCTTGGAATAAACGAATATTACCTTAAACAAAGACTTTCGTCCGGCAAATCTTTTGTATGGGTTGAAAGAAGAGTTGCGCCCAATAGAATTAAGCAGGTTAAAGCCTTAAACCTTGATCATATTTTTTTCAAAAAAGATACTCGCCGATACTATCCTAACAAAGGGCTTGCAGGGCAGGTATTAGGCTTTACAGGCATTGACAATAAAGGCCTTGAAGGGCTTGAATACAAATACAATAAAGTTCTTTCAGGACAAAGCATCAAGATCCAGACAATAAAAGATGCAACCGGGAAACTTATTGATGGCAAAGAGGCTTTTGCAAATGAATTCAGCGGCAATTCTATAGTGCTCAGTATTGATAAAAAAATCCAGTTTATAGCTGAGCACGCTCTTGAGAACGCTATAATTAAAGAAAATGCAAAATCAGGCGCTGCTCTTGTAATGATTCCTGCCACAGGAGAACTTTTGGCAATTGCCCATTTTCCTAAATTCAACCCAAATCATTATAAAAGCTTTACTCCTGAAGTCTGGAGAAACCGCGCAATAACTGATCAGTTTGAGCCGGGTTCAGTAATGAAAATATTTGCAGCAGCAACTGCACTTAATAAAGGAATTTGCTCGCCCAAATCAATATTTTACTGTGAAAACGGTGCATATAAAATTGGAAACTATACCATAAATGATTCCCACCCATATGGATGGCTTACCCTGACACAGATAGTTAAATACTCAAGCAACATCGGTGCAACAAAAATTTCAGAGACAATGAGCAACAGACTTTTCTATAATTCACTAAATGATTTCGGTTTTGCCCAGAAGACTAAAATTGACTGCCCCGGTGAAGCTTTCGGAGAACTCAGACATTATTCAGACTGGTCAACTCTTGACAGTGGAGCTATAGCTTTTGGACAAGGCATAGCAGTTTCAGCAATACAATTGATCACTGGTGTTTCCACAATTGCAAACAAGGGTATTCTAATGAAGCCTCTCCTTGTAAAACAAATCATATCCAACACAGGAGAAACTACAAAAATCAACGGCCCTACACCGGCAAGAAGAGTAATCAGCAGATTCAACTGCAAGAAAAATTAAAATGATGATGCAGGAAGTTGTTTCAGAAAAAGGAACAGGTATGAATGCATTTATTAAAGGATATTCTGTCTGTGGGAAAACAGGAACTGCACAAATAGCAAATAAAAAATCAAAAGGATATTCTAAAGATAAATTTACAGCTGTATTTACAGGTTTTGCTCCAGCACAAAACCCTGAGCTTGCAATCCTTGTAGTAGTAGATGAGCCAAAAAACAATCATTACGGTGGAGTGGTCGCAGCACCGGTATTTAAAAATATATTAGTTGAATCCTTTAATTATCTGGGAATTCCACCTGATTTTAATAATTCACCAATGGTAGCAGGGGTATCTGCTAAAGTGAAGCAATGAAACTTTCATATCTAATGAAAGAAGTCATAGTCCCATGGGATAGAAGGATTATGCCGAATTCTGAGCCGGATATTGATCCTGAAATAACCTCTATCCATGCAAAAGCACAAGAGGTAAAATCGGGAGGACTTTTCATTGCAATCAAAGGCTTTATAAAAGACGGACATGATTATATTGATCAAGCCTTTGAGAACAAAGCTGCTGCAGTTATTGCACAGGAAGCCATTGGAGAAAATTCAAACATTATTCAGGTAAAAAACACCAGAAAAGCAATGGCATCTATTGCAGATCGCTTTTTTGAAAATCCAACTGATAAAATTACTTTAATAGGTATAACCGGGACTAACGGGAAAACCACAACAGCCTGGCTTCTTGAATCTATTTTAAGTGCAGCCGGATTCAAAGTGGGAGTAATTGGAACAATAAATGTCAGATATAATGGGAAAATTTATGACGCCCCTGTAACCACACCGGAATCAATTGACCTTCAAAAAATTTTTTCTGATATGGCTGATGCAGGAATAACCCATGTTATCATGGAAGTTTCATCACATGCTGTAGATCTTCATAGAGTACACAGCTGCAGATTTGATATCGGAATATTCACTAATTTCACCCAGGACCATCTTGATTATCATAAAACCATGGATGCCTACT
>JAGLLQ010000026.1 GCA_023140455.1 Desulfobacteraceae bacterium
ATTTTGGGACTCGAACCATTTCTTCAATTCGGATAAGTTCCAAGGTGGTTACCAAATTTTTCAGTTTATCTGTAAGTGGTTCTTCTATCTTTTTTTCAATAAATGGGAAAAGAACCTCTTGTACCTCAAACCAAATCTGTGATAATTTTTTCATAAAGTTGATTCTCTGGTTTAGTTGTTTTTTGTGATGATTAAACTACTGAAATATATCAGAGAAGCGGCTTTTCAACAATTAGAAGTACTGTTTTGATCTAAAAAATTATATTTTTTTGGTTTTCTGCAAGAGGCTCTATAATCACAAACATGGATAGTAAAAAGAAAATAGAAGATTCATTAAATGTTGACAAAGGATTAATTGTAATGTTTCTCAAAATGTCACCTGATGAACGCCTGCTTGCTAATGATAATATGATACGTACAATTTGGGAGCTTAGAAATGCCTATAAACAACGAGAAATAAAAAGCATCAAAAAATCCTGAGAATAAACAAAGATTAATGGTTTTGGAGGAAACTTTAAGGCATATGAATGAAGAGCAATGAGTTTATTTCTTTAATAATCTTCCATCTATTGCAATGAGCCCGATAAATATCATTCCCATTCCAACAAATGCATTCCATCCTAATCTTTCGCCTAATATCATGGTACCGAGTAAAATGGCACTTATGGGGATTAAAAAGGTGACCAGAAGAATATTCGTAGGTCCTGAAGTAGCTAATACCCTAAAATAAATTATGTAAGCTAATGAAGTGCTGATTGCAGCAAGCGCAAATAAAGAAGCCATAGTCATAATGCCTGGTGATAAATTCCATGGTTGTTCTATGAATAAAGCCAATGGTATCATCATTATAGTTGAACAGCACAACATTCCGGTAGCCACAACAAGCGCATTAATATCGTGAAAGCGCTGTCCATAAATAGCAGCGCATGCATATAAAAATGCAGCGACTAAAATTGCAAGCTGCCCAATAACGCCAAATCCGAAGCCCTGTATGGAATCAGTCCCAATTAATATAGTGACACCAATCCAACCAATTAAAACACCAATAATCCGATTTTTTGTAAGTTTTTCTTTTTTTGTGAAAAAGTGTGCCAGAATAACACTGAAAATAGGTGTTGTAGCATTTAAAATACTGGCAAGACCGCTTTCAATGTAGGTTTGGCCCCAGGTGATCAGGCTGAATGGGATTACATTGTTCAAAGCGCCTATAATGAAAAAAGCACCCCACACCTTAATTGATGACGGCATTGTGTATCCTTTTATGCGAACAATGATTAAAAGAATTAAAGATGCTAAAGCAACCCGGCATAGAACGATGGTTAATGGCGGCATCTCTTTTACAGCCACACCAACAAAGAAAAAAGAACCTCCCCACATAATAGATAAAATAATGATAAGTCCCCATTCTTTAATTCCCATTGCCTGGTTTGTATTATTACGAATCAAAGTGCTGTGTTCCTTTATATGTAGTTTTAGTAGCTTGTTTGGGAATTCTTACTTCCCATAATTATAGTAATTGAAGGACAAGATTTTAGTAAAAAGGTGGATTGGTGAAAAAAATATTGAGTAAATTCTATGTTTTTTTGTTTAGTCTTTTTTCTAGCATATCTACTCTATTTTCAAGCAGAAGTAGATATTTTTGCATTGATTCAATATATTCTGAAAAGGAATATGTTATTCCCATCTCAAGGGTTCTTTGTTCAATTCTTCGTTTTAATTCAGCTTCGGTTTCTTTATTTCTTTCCGCGAGTGTGGGCATGTTTCCTCCAAGCTTCCAGTTATTTGTACATTAATTCATACAGAATATATAAAAAAAAGCAAGAGTTAAAAATCAATATTCCCCGGAGTTCTTGGAAAAGGCACAACATCCCTGATATTACTTATGCCTGTAATCAGCATTATAAGACGCTCAAAACCCATGCCAAACCCGGAATGCGGGACAGAACCGAATTTTCTTGAATCAAGGTACCACCAGTAAATATCTTTTGGAAGATTCATCTCTTCCATTCTTTTTTCTAAGACATCAAGGCGTTCTTCCCTTTGACTCCCACCAATTATTTCACCAATTCTCGGGACTAAAAGGTCAACTGCAGCAACAGTTTTTCCATCATTATTCATGCGCATATAAAATGGTTTTATGTCTTTTGGGTAGTCAGTTAAAAAAACCGGTTTTTTAAAATACTCTTCTGCCAGGAATCTCTCATGTTCAGATTGAAGGTCAATGCCATATTCCAGTTTGAACTCAAACTTTTTATTTGATTTGAGTAAAACATCAATGGCTTCAGTATAAGTCATTCTTGCAAATTCTGAATTTACTAAAGTATCAAGAGTGCCGGACAGTGATTTGTCTACAAATTTTGTGAATAAAGCAAGATCATCTTCACATTTTTCCATGACATGCTTAACCAGTGTTTTAATAAGTTTTTCGCCATGGTCCATGTTTTGATTTAGGTCACAGAATGCCATTTCAGGCTCGAGCATCCAGAATTCTGCTACATGTCTGCTTGTGTTTGAGTTTTCCGCTCTGAAAGTAGGTCCAAAGGTGTATACATCACCAAGTGCTAACGCAAACATCTCAGCTGAAAGCTGACCTGATACTGTAAGATTTGCTTCCTGACCAAAGAAATCACTGTCAAAGTTCATTTTACCTTGTTTTAAGACATCATCCGGTTCAAGGCTT
Organism: Desulfobacteraceae bacterium; assembly: GCA_023140455.1. Next base: position 2,681 of record JAGLLQ010000026.1, read on the forward strand.
GTAACGCGGAACATTTCACCGGCACCTTCGCAGTCTGAGCCGGTAATAATAGGGGTACTCAAGCATTTAAAGCCCTGCTCGTGATAAAAGTTATGGATGGCATATATAAGTTCTGATCTGATTCTGAATGCAGCACCGTATTTGTTTGTTCTTGGTCGAAGATGGGCAATACTTCTTAAAAATTCATCTGAATGTCTCTTTTTTTGTAAAGGATAGTTTTCAGGAGCAATACTGATAATATCAATTCTTTCAGCCTGGATTTCCCATTTTTGACCTTTGCCGGGGGATTCAATAAGTTTTCCCTCAACTGCCAGGGCAGACCCCGTAGTTATTTTTTGAATTTCAGAATAGTTATCAAGATTATTGTTAGCTATTACCTGAATATTAGCAAGAGACGAGCCGTCATTAATCTCCATGAATAAAAAATCTTTTGAGTCTCTTTTTGTTCTTACCCAGCCTTTTATTAAGACTTTTTCTTCTGAGGCTGTATGGTTAAGTAGTATATTGATTTTTTTTCTTTTCATTGCTTTATCCTGTATAAAATTGTATAGTACTTTTTTATTTTAAGCTTATAAAAGTTAATAAAAACAAGTAATTATTAATCAAGTTATATTTATTATACTAACTAAATATTAATTATAAAGTCGAGCAAATCAGTACCATGCAAAAAGAAAATTTTCAAGAGTTACTTGGTCTTGTTGAGATGCCAAGCAGATATATCGGGGGAGAAACAAATGTCCAAAAAAAAGATCTTTCAAGGGTCGATCTTAAATATGCACTTTGTTTTCCTGACCTCCATGAAATCGGGACTTCATATTTTGGAGCACAGATCCTATATCATGTATTAAACCGAGAGAAGAATATTGCCGCAGAAAGATTTTTCACCCCCGCACCTGACATGGAAAAATTGTTGCGAGAAAGGAAAATTCCTGTCTTATCCATGGAATCAAATGAGGATCTTGCGTCATTTGATATAATAGGGATGAGTCTTCTTTATGAGCTTAATTTTACAAATATTCTTACAATGCTTGACCTTTCAGGGATTCCGTTTTTTTCAGAAGAAAGAGGTGATTCTTATCCATTAATAATAGCAGGAGGGCCTTGTGCATTCAACCCTGAACCGGTGGCAGATTTTTTTGATGCCATTGTTGTAGGTGACGGGGAAACAGTTGTCCTTGAAATTGCACAAACATATATTCAATGGAAAAAACAGGGTGATGGAAAAAAGAAAAGTATTTTAAATCTTTTATCCCGGATTGAAGGTGTGTATGTTCCCCGGTTTTTTAAACCATTGTATGGTGATGATAAAATTCAGAAGCTTGAGCCTTTAAAGAGTGATTA
>JAGLLQ010000260.1 GCA_023140455.1 Desulfobacteraceae bacterium
ATTGTGCTCCTGCCAGACACTTCTGCCAGTGGTGCCAGACATGTTGCTGAAAAAATCAGATCAAACATAGAAGAGATGAAGATCCCGCATAAAAACTCCTTACCTGCAAAGTTTGTAACCGTAAGTCTTGGCGTGACAACTTCAGATGGTGTCACCTTAAATTCTGCTGCCTCCCATCAGCAAGCAGTCAAACATGCTGACACAGCAATGTACCAAGCAAAAAACCAGGGTAAGAATCAGGTTGTACAAAAGTTATAATTCTAACCCTGCGAACCATTGATTAAGCATCCTGAGCATTGCCTATTTACAAATCTAATCTTCTTTGATAATTGAATGTATAAGAATTTATTATCAACCATGGGCGAATATCATGTAATATTGAATGATATAGAGAAACTATGTAATTACTTGTTGAATTTTTAACTTTATTTGAAATTGCAAAAGCCCATCAAATCCTTAGCCTCATAACACATTTCATTTAAAATCATATTTCATTTTTCAGCTGGCCAAAATCGACCAGCTGAAAAATTATATTGTTGAGTAATCCTATAATTATAACTAATATTCTATAAGTTCTAAAATTCTATCCTCTTTTGCCAATTGGTTTATTTTAACCATTTCAAAGCTTGAAACTTCAATATAAATATTACCTTTTTTATCAACAAGCTTTAAATTATAAGTGTTTGTTTCTTCGCCTGAATTGATCTTCTCAGTAATACAATAATATTCTTCATTTTTCAGAACAGGTTTGTAAAACTTTAATGATTCAATTTTGTATGGGAGAACTGTCATATTTGTTGTAAAAAATTCCAAAAGCCCCCCGGTCTGGAACATTGCATCAACAAATACCGGAGCAGCTACAAAATTAGGGTTTTTAAGGCCTTTGAAGAATTCTTTCTCACTGGTATCATTAATAGTTGTAATCAATTTTTTGCCGTCAAAAGAATTGATATCAGTGATAGTGCCAAACAGACCAAACATAAATAGTCGTTTAGGATTATAAACAAGGGTTTCAACATCACCATCATATTTCACAGGAGTAAATTCAGGAACTTTGATCTTTTTTGCTTTAAGAGGCTTATCAGCAAATTTATATTTTCCCTGATAATGAAGAATCGGATCTCCCATGGCTATCCCTTTCGGGTTTTTAAACTGTGATGATATATTACATGTATAAACATCATCAGCCTCTTTGTTGGTTGTAATAAGAAGCTCTTTTGGCCTACCCTTAAGAAGCTTAATACCATAGGGAATTGAAAAGTCTGTCAACTCTACAAAATAGCCGTCTTTATTTAAGATTGATTTTGCACCCTGGGCCATGGTTTCTATTCCTGTTGAGCCTAAGAAAAGAGGAACATCATCCATAGTATGATCATGGAGAAAAACATCTCTGTCAAGGTCAAGAACTCTGGAATAGGTTGTACTTTTTTCAGATTGTTCCACAATATCATCAAGGAATGGAAAGGCAACATCTGAAGGGTCACCAAGAAGACCGTCTATGTCAAATGAATAATCAAGCCCTGAAAAAACCATTTCAGCCTCAGTTTTATCAAGGAGATCTGCCATAAAAAATTTTACGCCCTGGTCCATGGGTAAAAATTGTATGCCCCTTTCCTCAAGAACTGTTCTAACTGTCGGATTTGTTGCCATTCCAACACCGCCCCAGGCAGTCCATGCATACACTTTATAAGTCTTTTCAGGATTAAGCTGCTTCTGTCTGAATAAAGTTTTTCCAATCAGATCATTGGCTGAGGTATAATCAACCTGCCCTTCATTACCAAATCTTGCTGTAACAGAAGAAAAAGTAAAGAAATATTTATAATCTCTTCCCTCAGTTGCCCTTAGAAGATTTCGCATGCCTTTAACTTTAACATCAACAACCAGTTCAAAAGCCCATAACTCTTTTTTAGGAATAAACTGGCTCATCTCCATGCCTGCTGCATGGAAAATACCGTCAATTTTATCATACTTATCAACTGCTTTTTTTACAGCTTTATAATCTGTTACATCTACACAATTATAGTCAACAGAAACGCCCATAGATTTAAGATTTTCAATGTTTTCAACAGATTGCCTTACTCTTAAAAGCTGATCCAAAGCCTTTTTTATCTGAATGGGTTTTTCACCTTTCATGTCAGTTTTCAACATTTCCATGAGTTCAGGCTGGCCCATGTTTTTATCAAGATATCTCTTATCAGTGCTGTAAATATCGTTAATATCAAGGATGATCAGGTTTGTTTTGTATTTTGCAACAACCTTCTTAATAATTTCATAGGTAATGCCGCCTGCTCCACCTGTTACAAGCATGGTATCATTCTCGTTGACAATATCCTGAGTTTTATCTGCTATGCTTGGTTTCATACTTAAACAATACCGTTTTTTATTCTTATACCCTACTTCACATCTTGTATCATTAGAAAGAAGTTCATCAAGGAACACTTCTGTGATTTTGTTGATACTCTTTTTGGGTTGTTTATAAGAAAAGTCAACAACTTTCACCATTGTATCTGCCATTTCCTTATTCACAGTTTTTAAAAGTCCTGCCAGACCTCCAAATGCAGGATGAATATCACCGCAATCTTTCAACTCCTGTAAATATGGGAAAACAACAGAGTCAAATGTAATTGTACCAATTATATTATCTTTTCTGTCAAGTGTTTCAAACAGGCTCTTAATCATGACAAAGAATGATTTAATAGTTGCATTAATCTCTTTGTCTGATTGAGCTTCATCTGGTTCTGTTTTAGAAAAATAGTAATCCAGAGGAGCAAGATGAATAAAGCCATCAATTTCCGGATATTTCTCTTTAAACTCTTTAACTCTTTTTTCGCAGGCTTTTACATCAGTAAGATCAAATTTAAAATCAGCTTTATTTTTGCCGCCCTTATTTCCGATGGTTATAACTTTGCCTTTTTTTGCTTTGATCTTTTCAATAATTTTTTCAGCAAAACCGTGCTGGTCTAAAGATACAATAACCTTTTTACCCTTGAGGTCTCTTGTGCCAGGTTCAAGAGCATCAGCTTGTTCAGCCCGCACAATCAACCTTTTTATGGGAGATGCCGGATCAGGAAATTGATCATCAGTTTCTTCTATTGGAGTAACTGATACCTGTTTTGTTGTATCTTTTTCTGCTTCAACTTCTTTTATTTCAGGTTGAACTGGAGATGAGGTCTCATTTTTCGCACCACTTGTATTTGTGCTTATCGTATTAATATATTCGCTGAGTTTTGCGATTGTATTCAAGTCCCGCAATCGTAAATCATCCGGTACTGAAAACCCGAATTTATTTGCAAGACTGCCAAATATCTCAACCTGTTTTACTGTATCTATGCCCAAATCTGCCTCAAGATCAAGATCATCTTCCAGCATGTCTGTTGTATAACCGGTCTGTTCACTTATTATAACTCTTACCTGCTCAATATTGTCTGAACCATCTCCTGAAACACCAGTGCTGGCATCAGCATCAGTGTCCTGAGCTGCCGAAGCTGGAGTCTCAACATTTATCTGTCCACCTGCCTGTATGCCAACATATTCACTTAGTTTGGCTATTGTATTCAAATCTCGAAGCCGCAAATCATCTGGCACTGAAAAACCAAATTTATTGGCAAGGCTGCCAAATATCTCAACCTGCTTTACTGTATCTATCCCCAAATCTGCTTCAAGATCAAGATCATCTTCCAGCATATCTGTTGTATAGCCGGTCTGTTCACTGATAATCACTCTCACATTCTCAATAACGTCTTCCATACCGCCTTTGGAACCGGCACCATTGCCAGCAACAGTATCTACAGTACTTTCCATGTTGATCTCCGGCTTGGAATCAACTGCAGGAGCTGCACTTGAAGGTTGAGCCTGGCCTATCTGAGAGGCGACATAATCACTGAGCTTTACTATTGTATTTAAATCTCTCAGCTTTAGATCATCTGGTACTGTAAATCCAAATTTACTTGCAAGGGAGCCGAATATCTCAACCTGTTTTACTGTATCTATCCCCAAATCTGCTTCAAGATCAAGATCATCTTCCAGCATATCTGTTGTATAGCCGGTCTGAATCGCTATGATCTCTTTAATCTTGTCAATATGGTTAACAGAACTTGCTGCAAGGTTCAGTTCTGTAACAGGAATTTCTGGTACTTCTGGTGCTTCTACCTCTTTTACAGGCACTTGGGCTGTTTGTTGTTTAACCTCAGCTGCCACCTTTGTTTTCCTTATTGCAGGTTCTCCATCAGAAACAACACAGAGCATATTGTCGATTAGTTTAAGCTCTGGATTTTGTGCCTTGGAAATTTTTTGTAACCATGCATGATACACCGGGTTATTCTCAAATGTTTTTTCCTGTATCCGTTTAACAAAAATAAATGCAAAATGAGATCCAAATCCGGCTGCCAAATGCATTCCGTATTCAGCATCTATTTTATCTTTACTGCTGAAATTCAGCTTGCTAAAATGTTTGGGAATTTTCTGAAGATTGGCAATTGGTGGTGCTTTTCTCTTCTGAAGTGCTTTTATAAGGACAACATCTTCAATTGCAGCGCCAAGAGTATGACCTGTAAAACCTTTGGTATTTGAAATGCAGATATCATTCAGATATTTGCTGAAAGTTGCCTCAAGTGCCTGTACTTCAGCATCAGCACTTCCGCCCCTTGCAGGAGTATATGTTTCATGGGACATGAATAACAATTTATCAGCATACTCATCTTTACTTATACCGTGCTGTCTTTCAACCTTGTTTATAAACTTGGTCATCTCTTTTGTCATGTGAGGAACATCAATATTATAGGCATGGAATCCAGAGTTTGCTATATGAGTTCCAAGTATCTCAGCCTGACCATTCATACCTCTTTTAGTTGCCTGTTCTCTGGTCTCAACGATCAGGCCCACTGCACCACTGCCAAGTATAGTACCATTTCTGTCCTCATCAAAAGGCTTTGCAGCTTCTGAAACTCTTTTCTTTATTGTCGCGGCGCCTAGAGCAAGAAAACCTGATCCAATCCACTGGGTTTGTTTTTCTGATGTGGCATTTTCCCCGCCAACAACAATTACTCTTTTGCATCTTCCGACTCTAATCCAGTCTTCGGCAATTCCAATCGCAAGAGTAGTGGATGCACATGCACTTGACACAAGAGTATTCGGACCTTTTGCCTTAATTATCTGAGCTAAGTGAGCCGATCCTAAAGGGCAACAATTAATAAGAAAATTTCTATCAAACTTAAACTCGCCATGATTTTTCTTTTTCCGTAATTTAGCCTTAAAAAACCACTCTGTTAACTCTTCCTTGACATTAACGTCCTGCACCTGTTCCATTAAATAATAATAAATATTTTCAAATTCTTCATATGGTTTTAAAAAGAATTTTTCATAATAATAGTTTTCAAGCTCACCTATCAAAGTCTCCCCATTGGGAAAAAGTGAAGTAAGAATAACACCGGTATCTTCCTGCATTTCTTCAGGCAAAGCAAAACCATCCGGGATATAGCTCTTACCATTTTTAGACAGTTTATACTGCATCACAAGAGGAATTCCTGCATCTTTAAGAGCTTCAATACCTGCTGCGATTCCAAGGCTCATGCTTATGTCATATTGCTCTTTGATCCCATATTCATCTGTTAAATCAAAATAGCCAAGCTGCCCTGCAAGATGGATAACATCTTCTGCTTTTGTAATTTTTACAAATTTAGCACTTCCGTCAGGCTGCTTATAAAGCTTTGTAATATTCTTATCTATTATTAACTCCTGGCCTTCAGGAGTAAGAGGCTCAATAAAATTCTTACCATCTATAATTGCATCGAAATTATCGCTTGCAAAAACCTTTCTTGCTTTTCCCGGAAGCCCCAGAGAAACACCGGAAATTATAATTGGTTCAACACTAAAATTAAATTTTTCAAAAGCATACGCTGCAGCCTCTTTTTTCTGGCGTTGATACTCTTTAAAAAGCAAGTTATCAATATACTGACTGTTATTATGTTTAAATGTCTCAAAGTCCTGATCTGATGACATTGCAACAGGTATTTCAGCTATTGTCGGAACAGGTTCTGTAGTATCATTCATAAATGTCTCATCCTTTGGTTCAGGTAAAATAGTTGGGTGGGTGAAAATACTGTTATATGATCGTAAATATCCCATACAGGCGTCAAAAGAAGCTTTTTCGCCTTTTTTAATATCAACAGCAACTGCTGTATTATAATCAGCAATATTTATATTCTTCAAAAGATTGACAAGCAATTTTGAAGGTCCTATCTCAATAAAATGTGTTCTTCCGCTTGCATAAACATATTCAATAGACTTAATAAATTCCACAGGAGATATGATCTGTTTTGCAAGCAGATCTTTTACCTCATGCCGTCTTTCAGAATATGGTTGCCCCAGAGTATTTGAAATTATTTTCCCATACCTTGTATCTTTTAATCTTATGGTATCAAGATACTCTCTTAATTTTTCCGAGGCTTTCTTAAGAAGCGGTGTATGAAATGCCCCGGAAAGATTCAGCTTTGTAAAAGCAACTCCTTTATTTTGCAAAAACTCACAGAATTTGACGATTTCCTCTTCTCCGCCTGATACTGCAGTCTGTTTTTCACTATTTTTATTTGTAACATAGATATTGGATACAAAAGATTCTCTGATTAATGTTTCAACCTCTTTTTCATTCTTAAAAACAACCATTATCTTACCGGGGATCTCATCCCCTGCTTCCTTCATCAAATCTGCACGTTTAATAATAAGATTCATGGCATCATCAAAATCTAACATCCCATTACAATAAAGTGCAGTATATTCACCGACGCTATGGCCGATAAAATAATCAGGAGAAAAACCTTCTCTGTGAAGCCTGTCAAAAATTGCAGCTGATGACAGAAAAATGGCAGGTTGAGTATTTTGCGTAAGATTTAAATCAGGGGTGTCTTTAAACATCATTTCAAGAAGAGAATAGCCTCGTTTTTTAAAAAATATTGCCTCTCCTTTGTCCATTACACTTTTAATATGTGCATCTTTTTCATAAAGCTCTTTCATCATCTGAGGCCTCTGGGCTCCCTGGCCTGAAAGGAGAGCAACCATCCTGAGTTTGTGACCTTTCTCATCTGAAGAATATGAAAAATCCCTTAAACGAACATATTCTGCCTGTGCTGCAGGTTGTTTTGCCTGCATTGCCTCCAGACTTTTTGGTATTGCACTGGCAATAACATGCATATGGTTACCGCCAATCCCATTAACATTGGATGCAAATCTGACAGGTTTGTTATCAGGAAGTTTTATAAGTTCTTCTGCTGTTCTTAAAACCTTGCTGTCATTTAAAGTGGAATGTTCTTTTGAATAATTATAATATGGTAAAATCTTGTTATTTTTCACCATCAGCATAAGTTTTGCAAGTGCGACAGCCGGGTTTGCAGCCCTGAAATACCCAAACTGAGGTTTTGAATTACCACAATAGACTTCATGGTCAAAGCATTCTTCTGCTACCTGTTTTTCAACCATATCTCCAAAGATATTGGAAAACGCAAACATATCAAGATGACTGATATCCTGTTTTCTGATACCGCTCTTTTTGTAGCAGTCATTGATTGCAGCTGTAAAAACAGGTCCTGAAGGTGAAAGGAGATGATCAGGAACACTTGATTTTATGGAAAATGCATTTAACTCCCCGTATATTTCCATATCTGCTTCTTTTGCTTTTTTGTAGGTGGTCAGAACATGCATTGCAGCACCTTCACCCATAACATAACCATCTGCTCTTGAATCAAAACAATTACAATCGCTTTCAGAAAGAAGTCCCATGCGTTTAAATGCCATTAATGCTGCAGGATAAAGATTTGTATCAACACCACCTGTGAGGGCAAAATCCATATCTTTAAACAAAATATCCCTGGCAGCATTCCGCATTGCCACACTGGCTGATGCACATGAAGCATCAACAACATAATTTGCGCCGTTAAACCCGAAGTAATTGGCAATCCTGCCTGATATTATGTTTGAAAGAAGCCCTGGAATTGTATCACCATTGTTCTCAGGAATTTTTTCCTCAATAACAGAAACAACATGA
>JAGLLQ010000261.1 GCA_023140455.1 Desulfobacteraceae bacterium
TAATTGACCCCATACTCTGCTGAAGGTCTTTAAGGCTATCATTCAAAACTTTAAGCTTAGCTTCGAAATCTTTTACTTTGTTTCCGGCTAATTTTTCTTTTAGAGTTGATATTGATTTATTAAGGTCTTCAGCCTTTGCTGCTGCACTGCTTAATTCATGTTTTATTCTTCCATTTACTTGCTTTGCTTTTTCATAAATCTTTTCAAAGTTATCTACTTTTTCATCCAGAAATTTTTCTTCTATGTCGGGTTCTTTATCTCCAAATAAATGTTTGCGTTCTTTCTTCAGCTCATCAAACTCTTTATTTAATTCATATAAAGATACCTGATTTACTTTCACTCGCCCTTTAATCTCTTCGATACGGTCTTGACTACGGGCAAGCTCTGAATTCATACTTGTCACTTCTTTTTCAAGAAAATCTATCTTCTCCTTATTCTTTTGAAAAGTTTCCTGCTTCTGTTTTAAAGACTCAAGCACATCATCAATTTCATCTATCTCAATACTTTTTATTCCAACTATTTTGATTTTTTCTAAAACATTTTCTTTATCAACTACAACTTCACCTGATACTGCTTCTTTGTCTTTTATAAGTCTTTTAATATCTTTTTCTATATCTGTTTTTGCAATGTTTGCTTTTTGTAACTTCTGCTGAACTTTGGTCTGGTTATCTCTTTTTATCTCAAATATTCTTACAAGTTCTTTTAACTTAACTTCTCTTTTTTCAACTTCCTTAATAAGATTTGTTTTTTCATTTATTTCAAATTGCGTGTCCAACAGCATATTATTTAAAGGCATTTCAAGTTTCAAATCATCCAATAGTTTTGCGCATTCTACATTGCTGTTCTCTATCTCTTTTTCAAGCTCGTTAATTTTTTCATTTGCTTTTAATGCTTCTGTCTCTTTTTTTGCTTTACCAGTTTTAAAATTTTCAATAATTTTTAAAACTTTCCGTAACTCAAGTTTAATAACTTCAAGCGATGCCTCCTCAGTGCCTTTTTCAAGAATCTGATCTGACACAAAAGGATGATCTTTAGAACCGCATAATGGGCATGGGGTGTCAGGTTTTAGAAGTAAACGTTTCTGTTCAAGATCTCTGATCCTGTCTAATAGTTTAATTTGTTTTCTTAGGTGTTCAATCTCTTTTTCATGCAACTCTTTTTTTTTAATTGCAGATTCAATCTCATTGTTTAATTCATGGTTTTCTTTCTCAGCTTTTTTTACAAATATTTTTTCTTTAGCAATGATATCCTGATCTTTTTTAACCTTTTTTTGAATCTGTAAAACTATATTAAGTAAATTTATTCTATCTTTTAAATCTTCAAGGCTTTTTCTTAAAAACGATAAATCATTGCCTTTAAGGTATGACTCAATCTCATTGATAAGAGCTTTTTTTTCTTTTTCCTTTTCTTCAAGCTCCAAAGCTAATAGGCCATTATCTTTTTTTATTTTTACATAGTGTTCAAATGCACTGTTTTTCATTGACTGGTTTTTTACAATCTGACCTGAGATGTTTTGCATTTTTGAGACATTGTTACTCAGGATTTTAAACATTTGAGTTATGCCGGTAAGATTTTCAACTAAAAAACCATGGCTGCTGTTCTCTTTAAAATATCGATTAATATCTATTATTAGCTTTTTCTTGTTTAACAGGTCTTCTATAATACTATTGTTATTGTTCTCTATTTCAGTACAGGTTTTCTGATCTTGTTTAGCAGCATGAGAAAGCTCCTGCATGCTTTTTTGTTTTGCAAAAATGTGAAGGTCTTTCTCACGTACTTTTTTAATAACTATCTGCCCATCTTTTCTTTCCTGCTTTGAAACATTATATTCTTTTTCAGTTTTTATTCTTGTGATATCACTTTTAACTAACTCTTCTCTTTTCTCCAAAAGCATGGCTGAAGTTTGTTGAAGCTCAGTTTGCCTGTCTGCAAGCTCTTTTTGACGTAATATTATTTTATTTATTTTATCTTGTTTTTTAACTAGTTCATTTTCATTTTCATTTTTTTCTTCCAGCTTGGACTTTAACTCTGCTTCTTCATCTTTATCTAGTAATTGCATACC
>JAGLLQ010000262.1 GCA_023140455.1 Desulfobacteraceae bacterium
CTTAACGGACGTTCCATTGGTATTATTGCCAACCAGCCAAATTTTCTTGCAGGATGTCTTGATATTGATGCTTCTGATAAAGCCACAAGGTTCATAAGGTTCTGCGATGCTTTTAATATTCCCATGCTTACCATTGCAGATGTTCCGGGTTATCTTCCAGGAAGTGATCAGGAATGGGGCGGCATAATACGACACGGGGCAAAACTGCTGTGGTGTTATTCTGAAGCTACAGTTCCAAAACTTTTATTGATAACACGTAAAGATTATGGTGGATCATATCTTGCCATGTGTTCAAAACATCTTGGTGCTGATATGGCATTTGCATGGCCAGGTGCGGAGATCGCAGTTATGGGTGCAGAAGGTGCTGCAAATATAATACATGCAAGAGAGATAAAAAATGCAGAGGACCCTGTTGCTAAAAGAAAAGAATTGATTGAAGAATATGAAGAAAAGTTTTCAAATCCTTATTGTGCAGCTTCAAGAGGGTATGTTGATGCGGTAATAAGACCTGCTGAAACAAGACCTCGCCTGATAGATGCACTTAATGCATTATCCACAAAAAGGGAAATGAGACCTGCAAAAAAACATGGTAATATTCCCATGTAAAAAAATGGATAATCAAAAAAGGAAGGATTCAAATGGATAATAAGAAAATTGCCGCAGCAACAGCAGCGGTCTTTACATATATCAAAACCCAGGAAGAGGCAGCATATTATGCTTCTCAAGCTGAGACAGGCAATGAAGTTGAAACGCCTGTTGAAATGATAGAAACTGATAGGACAAGCAAGTTCAGTTCCTGGGCAAATGCTGGAAGGTTGAACCAGATGCAGCAGAATTCAATGATGCTTATGAAAGTAAGGTAGGCAGAGATAGTTGGGAACCTAATAGAAGAAAGATTAAAAATATAATTTCAGGAGAAAAACATGAGTGAACATGGCAATGTCGAAATGACAGAAATACAATATGATAAAGACAGACCAAAAGCCTCTAACCCTCTTATGATTGAAGACCTTTCCTTACGTGACGGTCATCAATCACTTTTTGCCACAAGAGGAAGAACAGAGGATATGATTCCTGTTGCTGAAAAAATGGATGAAATAGGATTCTGGGCTGTTGAAATGTGGGGGGGAGCCACATTTGACACGATGCACCGTTTTCTAAATGAAGACCCTTTTGAAAGAATCAGAACTTTAAAAAGATATTTTAAAAAGACTCCTTTTGCAATGCTTCTTCGCGGTCAGAACCTTGTAGGTTACAGAAATTATGCTGATGATGTGGCAAAGTCATTTGTAAACAGGGCTTGTGAAAATGGTATGGATATTTTCAGAACATTTGATGCCTTAAATGATTATAGAAATTTTGAAGCTGTTGTCCCTGTTATTAAAGAATGCGGAAAACATTTTCAGGGAACAATCTGCTATTCATTGACGGAGCCACGAATGGGCGGCGATGTTTATAATCTTGACTATTATATTAAAAAAGCTAAAGAGCTTGAAGATATGGGAGCTGA
>JAGLLQ010000263.1 GCA_023140455.1 Desulfobacteraceae bacterium
ACCAGGTGTATTAGGTGCAATGGTATCTGGTTTTACAATATGCCGGTATTTATTAAGTAAAGAAGTTTATGCAAATTTTATAAAAAAAGAATTAGAAGGATAGTTAAAGGATGAGAAGAGTTGTAGTTACCGGAACAGGAAGCATATCTGCTCTTGGTAATTCCATGAAAGAATTGATGAATTCCATTGAGCAAAAAATTTGCGGCACAAAACAAATGGAAACATGGAATCAATATAAGGGTTTGCAAAGCCTTGTTGGTGCACCTGCCAAGCTTCCAGATATTAAAATAATTCCACGGAAAATGCGGCGTTCAATGGGTAGAATGAGCCTGCTTGCAACTTTTGCAGCAATTGAAGCTCTTGAATCAGCCTCGATTTTAAAAGAGACAATCTCAAATGACCAAAAATATGGTTGCGTTGCAGGCTCGACTATGGGCAGTGCCGAAGCTTTGAATGATACTTTTGAGACCATGCTTCCTGATCACGATCTTACGTTACTTAAATCAATGGGATTTTTTCAATCCATCTCACATACTGTATCTATGAACCTTGCTCAATATTTTTCAATTACAGGCAGTGTTATTGCTACATCAGCCGCATGTGCTTCATCTCTCCAGGCTCTTGGTACAGGTTTTGATCTTATCAGACACAACACACAGGATCTTGTACTTTGCGGAGGTGCTGAAGAATTACATCCTACTGTTACAGGCTCTTTTGATATATTATTTGCGACTTCTGTTAAGTACAATGAAACTCCTGAAAAAACACCCCGCCCATTTGATAAAGACCGTGACGGATTAGTTTGTGGTGAAGGTGCTGGAATAATAGTTCTTGAAGAACTTGAACATGCGAAAAAACGTGGGGCAAATATATTAGCCGAGGTTAAAGGATATAATACATGTGGCAGTGGTAATCACATAAGTCATTCAGATAGAAAGGCTATGATTCAATGTATGGACTCTGCATTAATTGATGCCGGAATTAAACCTTCCGATATTGATTTTGTAAATGCCCATGCCACAGCAACTCTGCAAGGCGATAATGAAGAGGCAGCAGCAATCCATTCAGTATTTGGATCTAATACACCTGTTAACAGTTTAAAAGGTTATTTGGGGCATACTTTAGGAGCTTCAGGTGCTATTGAGCTTGCTGTTATAATTGAAATGATGAATAACAACATTATATATCCGACATTAAACCTTGATAATGTTGATGAAGCCTGTAATATGCTGAATCATGTAAAAACAAAACAAAACAAGAATATAGATCTTATTCTTAAAAACTGCTTTGCTTTTGGCGGTATTAATGCTTCTATTATTCTAAAAAAATATGAGGGAATTAATGAGTAATGACATAGAAACAATGATCAATGAAGTTTTTGAAGAATCTTTTGAAATTGAAAAAGATCAACTTAAACCGGAAGCTAATATTTTCGAAGACTTAGGGCTTGACAGCCTGGATGTTGTTGATCTGGTAGTTGCTTTACAAAAAAAATTCAATGTGGAAATCAGGACTGATGAAAGAATTAAAGAGATAAGAACGCTTGAAGATCTTTGTGAGTTTATTAAAGAACTGCAAGCCGAAGGCCTGAATTAATGCTCTTTCTTAAAAATCTGTTACTTTATTTAATTGTTATTCTGTTTACAATTACTATTTTTTTAGTCTTTGTAATAGTTTTGCTCTTAATACGAATTCTTGGCTCAAAAAGATTAGCTCAAAAAATTTTAAGATTTGTGAGTACCTGGTATGGCAGAATCATCATATATGGTTTTGCAAGACTTTTAGTAAAAACAAAATTTATAGATTCTTCTGAAGGTAAAAATGCCAAAGATCCGTGTATTTATATATCAAATCACAGATCAGCCTCTGATGCTTTTTTAATGGGAGTACTTCCAGGGGAATGGGTAGAGGTTGTAAATTTATGGCCTTTTAAAATTCCTATAATAGGTTTATGTGCACGTCTTGCTGGACATTTAAGTGTTAGAAGCATGTCTTTTGATGATTTTTCAAAAGAATGTGAAAAATTATTTTCCCAAAAAGTTTCAATAATTGGCTTCCCTGAAGGTACAAGATCAACTTCTTCTAAAATGGGACAATTTCATAGTTCATTATTTCGAGTAGCAAAAAAAAATAAACTTAAAATTGTACCTGTATGTATATTGGGGAATGGAGACAAACCTAAACGAGGTAGCTTTAAAATTAACCCGGGTAATATTGAAATCCATAAACTTCCTGCAATTGATTATAACGAATATATTAATTTCAATAGTTTTGAACTTAAAAATCATGTTAGAAATTTAATGCAAATATTTATTGATAATAATAAAATAGATTAAAATGATAGAAAGTATAGAAATAAATCTGGATCAAAAACACAGCCCTTCCCGGCTATCTGATCATTTCTTAGACCCTGAACCCTCAAAACAAAAAAACAAAATACTTTCACCCAGTGAAATAATCAATTTAATAACTCAAGCCGATGACCTTGGTGCCAAAAAAATTGTTTTATATAATAACTCAAAAAATCCATATCCTGATATACCCAAAATAACCGACCATATTATCAAATTAAACATAACCTCAGAAATTCTATCTGATCAGTCTATTGAGTCACCTCCTAAAGACCCTGTTAGTATAGAATGCCTTAAACATAAATATTCTTGTTTTGTAACGTTGGATGGAAATATTTTTCCCTGTAAAGGACTGCCATTGCCTATTGGTAATATACACAAAGATACTCTGAGCAAAATACTTACAGACAGTGAAATAATTGAAAACTTAAAAAATCATACGTCCATGATAAAAGGACCCTGTCGACAGTGTAATAAATTTTTAAATTGTTATGGCTGCCGCGGCAGAGCCTTTGCTTTAACAGGAGATTATCTGGCTTCTGATCCTTTATGTCCTGAAAATCAGGATAAACTTGATAAAATTACTTATCTTCCAATATCAGTTGAGAGCTTTATTCCACAAAAACAAGGTATGCGTGTTGTTTCAACTTTATTAAATATTGAAGAACGCGCCGCAAAAGTCGAATCAGTTTTTTCCGACAAAAGCCCTTTTGTAAAAAAAGATGGGAGCCTTGAAGAAGTTGCTTACATGGAAATCATGGCACAATCTGCTGCTGTTATGAATGGTTTTAGCAAATTTGATACTGGTGCACCTCCTCCGGGTGGGTTTTTAGTAGGCGGTCAAAAGATTAATATTTATAAAAAAAGTTATATAAAAGAAAAATTAATCATAGATATATATAAAACTGCTAAGTTTGGTGGATTTGGTATTCTTAGTGCCATTGTTAAGCGAGGAAATGAAACCATTGCTGAAGGTGAAATTAAAATTTTTCAAAATGATGGAGAAAGTAATGAAATATAGAAAATTTAAAATATTTTTTATTATGTTTATATTTTTAATTCCAGGTATTGATCTATTTTGTGCTGATATTGATACGGTTTTGAATGATATAGAAAATAATATGAAAAACGTTAAAACTGTTCAGGCTAAATTTGTCCAGATTAAAAAAATGGCAATGTTTGATATGCCTGTCACAATTAAAGGTAAACTTTATATTGAAAACCCTGATATGTTTGCCTGGATAGTTATCGAACCGATTGAATATACTTTAAT
>JAGLLQ010000264.1 GCA_023140455.1 Desulfobacteraceae bacterium
AAAACCCTATGTTCAAAGCTATGATTGAACAAATAACCTTCTGGTTTTCCGGGTCATATGCATCCTGTAAGAAAGATTATCATATTAAGTCGATTAGTAATGATAACGAATCTGTTATATTAAGTTTTACTCCCAAAATGCACAACCAGGCTTCAGAAATGCTTTCCAGCATAACGCTGGTGTTTCAAAACAACAAAAAATATATTTCAAAAATTCAGTTATTAGAAAAAAACAAAGATCTTACAGAAATCTTGTTCAATGATACAAAAATTAACTCTGAAATTGATAAATCAGTATGGGATATAAATTAAAAGATGCCTGAAAACAAATCTAATATATTTGATAATATTTTCAATTTTATTGGTAGAAACAAAATAATATTTCTTGTTTTGTTTCTGGTTCTTATAGCAGGTTCCTTTGTTCAAATTTTCAGACAGAACTTTACTAATGATGTCTCCATTATGCTGCCGGATTCCCCTGAATTAAAAAGAGCACTTAATTTTATTAACAATTCAGATATGTCTGATACTATTGCTTTTTCCATAACATCCAAAACAGATTCAAATATTAATTTATTATCAAAAACAGATGATTTTTCTAATAAATTAAAAGAATTAAATTTGATTAGTAATGTTACAACCGGAATAGAAGACCTTGATCTTACAAAGATCAAAAAAGACCTTGCAACACTTTTACCTTTATTGCTTAATAAAGACGATTATCAATTATTTAAAGATGTTGAAAACCCTGAGCACATTTCTCAGCAGGTCAAACAGATGTTTATTATGCTGACAACTCCTGGAAGTTCGTTTTTACAGACTTCAATTGGCACTGATCCCTTTAGCTGGTCTAACCATATACTCAACAAACTTCAGCTATTGAGTAATACAATGGGATTTGATGTTGAGCTTGAGAACAATCACTTTGTTGACAAAACTCATCAACACTCTCTGGTTATTGCTAAAACTTCAGTTAAGGTTACAGATGCTGAAAAGTCTGAAATCCTTCTTTCATCAATAGATGAAATTATAAAATCCTTTCCTGATCTGGATATAACAACAATTTGCGGGCATAAGCATACGTTAAGTAATCAAAAAGTTGTTAAAAAAGACATCTATATAACTACAATAATTATCACCTTAAGTTTTATATTATTAATGCTTTTTACATTCAGAACTTTTGATGCTTTAACAATCTTTATTCTGCCTTTTTTTGCTATTATTATTTCTGTATTTATATCAAGCTTTATCTTAAGCTCTTTATCCTTTTTTATGATTGGATTTGCTGCTGTTATTGCAGGGATTTCTGTTGACTATGGTATACATCTTTTTACAGCATATAAAACCAAAGGTTATTCAAGATTTAAAAACACTATAAAGCCTGTAATAATTGCTTCTTTAAGTACCATGGGTGTGTTTGTCTCTTTTTTTATCTCTTCTGTACAAGGCTACAAAGAGCTTGCTGTTTTTTCCATTTTAAGCATTATAATCTGTGTAATATTGTCCATACTTTTTTTACCTCATTTCTGGATAAAAAAAAGTTTGATTTCAAATATCAGGGTACCTTCTGAATTATCTCATAACAAAAGCAAATTAGTTTTAATTGCCTGGGGTATAATATTATTTTTCTCAATTATCTGCGTGACAAATTCCGATTTCTTAAAAGCCACCGATATATCTGCCTTTGATGGCAGTGAACAAAAAGTTTTTGATGCAGAATCAAAATTTTACGGTGTCTGGGGAGGAGAAAAAAGACCAGGAGTTATCATAACAAAAGGCAAGGATATTGAAGCAGCATGGCAGGATTATGAATCAATAACAAAAAAACTTGAAAAAAATATTAAAGGTTTTAACTCACTTGCAATTCTTTTACCGTCCAAGACTCAACAGAAACAAAATCTACGCGACTTTAAAAATTTCTGGTCCAAAAATAAAATTTTTGAATTTAAAGAAAAATTTTTAAAAGAAACTACTATCTATGGTTTTAAAAAAGACACATTTAGCAGCTTCTTTTTGCTGCTGGATGCAAAAGATATAAAGGTGACGGACCAAATACCTGAAGTGCTTGAAATTTTTAAAAAACACTTTGTTAAAGATGATAAATCCCTTCACCTTCTTTCATATTTCAGTGATACAGAAGAAAACCTTTTCAAGGTAGAATCTGTTCTAAAGGATTATCCTGATTCATATGTAGTATCTAGAAGAGAACTTTCTTCTCAAATTGGCAAACAATTAATTCTGGATTTAAAAAAAATATCTTTATTTGCATTTTGCTGGGTTTTTATTCTTATAATACTTTTATTAAGAAAGCCTTCACATATTGCTCTATCTCTGCTTCCTGTCATAACTTCAATTTCATTTGTTTTTCTTGTTTTAAATCTTCTTTCCATAGAAGTCTCTGCAATTATTCTTATAACTTTAATTATAATCTTAGGATTGAGTCTTGATTATGGAGTATTTATCTCAAGCGCAGAATCAGTTAAAGAACTTAATTCTGTAATTATTGCAACAACTTTTTCCATGTTGACAAGTTTAATGGGAGCAGGTGCATTATTGTTTGCTTCTCATCCTATTATGTTTTCAATAGGGACAACTATTGTAAGTGGTGTTATAGCAGCATACTTAAGTGCTGTTTTCTGCATTCCTGCTTTTAAAAAGGTGCTAAAATGAAAATCTTATATTTATTAGTTATATTGTTTCTTTTTTCTTCCTGTTCAGCTGTTATACCTGAGCATCAACTTGTTCAACTCAATAACATGAATGAAAAATCTTCAATTTTCGAAATCAACCAATATAATAATAAAGTTTTACAGAAAACAAATATTTTGAGTAATATTGTTTTTAAATTTAAGGGCAGAACAATGACTGCCCTTGGAATTACAAAGATAGATGAAAAAAACAGAGCTTATAATGTTGCAGCTCTTGATCCCATGGGAGTTACTCTTTTCCAATTACAAGTAAAAGACAATAAAGTAATATCAAGTTATATTATCCCCCAGTTTTCTCCGGATAATAATGATACTGCTGATGGAGACAAAACTGATAAAGCTGCTGAAATGATAAGTAAAGATATTGCACACATCTATTTCAACAGAATAGTAAATTTTGAAAAAAGCTATATTGAACTCAATAAATATAAAGTTATAATAGATACAGAAATAGAAAACCATCAATATTTAAAATATATTTTTACAGGCACGCCACTAAGGTTGACTACAAAATCAAAATATGAAAACAAAAAAAAAATATGGTCTGTCGATTACTATGATTATAAAGAAGCGGGCTTAAAAGAGATGCCATTCAAAATTATATTTCAAAATCATAAGTATGGCTATATGCTTGAAATAGAAACAAAAAAAATCGGCACAAATTAATCATTACCAATATTTACTATCATACCTGCGATAAAGTCGCTTTACAATCCACCCAAATTTTATTGCGCCAACTAACAATTTAAAGAATTCTTTGAAAGGAAATATAATTCTGTTTGTTCGTGCAGGAATATGAGCTGACCCTTTTGCATATAAAATTGAAAAATATTTATAAAATATCTTTAAGGGCAATCTGGTTGGCAAGATTGTATGTATACAATCATAATATAAACATGGATCTTCACAGATAAATTTATTTTTTGATTCTAAAAATTCCTGAGTCCCAGGAGGTGGTGAGTAAACTGTAAAAGCAAATTCTGAAGGAGCCATCTCAACAATGGCCTTTTGAACAGTTAAAAAATCCTGCTTCGAAAAATTAGGATGTACCATTAGGGCAGCATGTAAATTCAAATCAAGATCGCCCAGGATTTTTCTTGCCTTACGATTCATCGAAGGTGTAGCATTTTTATTGTAATCATCCAATGCACCCTCTTCAAGAGATTCAAAACCCACGTAAACAAATTCAAGGCCTGCTTGTTTCCAGAGAGCAAATAGTTCAGGATCTTTACAAACAGTATCAACTCTGACCCACGCAAGATATTTCTTTTTTACATTACGTTCAATCAAAAGCTCAGCAATACGGCGTAATCGCTTTGTATTAACGAATGTTTCATCATCTACAAAATAGATATACTCCTGTGGTAAAGATGCAATTTCATCAACTACCTCTTCCACAGTCCTTTGCAGATATTTTCCATTAGCAAGAAAGTGAACAACGCAAAAACTGCACCGGTTAGGGCAACCGACACTGGTTCGTACACATGCAATTTCAGGAAAAAGAGTTTTTGATTTTTTTCCTTTTTCTCCATAACATATACAAAAATATTTTGAAGAATCAACTAAATCACGACGCGGTTTTGCATCTATTCCATCTCTTTTAATTGTTGGAGGTGCTTTTGATGCTAATTCATCAAAATTCTCTGATCCAGGTTGGAGAATCCACTCTGATTCAGGTAGTTTATTATCTTCTTCCCAAGATCTAATAATGGTTTTTAAAGCTGACACGCCATCGCCGCGAACAATTAAATCAAATAATTCAGGGAATTTACAACCAGTTGGATAACTGGAGGAATGGATACCTCCAAGGCATGTAATTGATTCAGGTAATATTTTTTTTGTTATACCTGCAAGCTCTTTGTTGGCATTGAACTGGCTTGAAAATCCACCAAAACCAATGAAATCAGGTTGAAAACGTTTTAATGTTTCCTTAAAAAAAGCAATTGGATTTTTGGGTAATATTAAATCGCATATCGCAACCTCATGGGGAGGATTAATTGCAGATGCAATAAGTTCCTGAGCATACGGTTCCAGCGTAATCATGGATTGAAGCCATTTTGAAGTAGGTAAATGGGCATGGGGTCTGACCAGTAAAAATTTCATATACACAATTTCCTTTAAAATTTTTCTTTAAATGATTTTGCTAGTTGTTAGAAAAATAACGCTATCATAAATATCAAATTTTTCAAGGCTTATTAAAAAATTTTATAAATGAATGATTAAATTTAGAATTGTATTTATAATTTAATCATAATGTTATATGGTAAACGTTTGAGTAAATTTAACAGGGTTAAAAATGAGCTTGATAAGTAAACAAATTGATAAAGTGATAAAAGATAGAATTATATATCAGGAACCAAATCTTACTGCCCAAATCAAATTTAATAAAAACTTTATTGGTTTTGATGGACATTTTCCGAATAACCCTATTTTACCGGGAATTGTTATAATAAATGTAATGATAAGAATGTTTGAATTATATAAGAATCAGAAATATATTTTATCTCAAATAAAACAGGCAAAATTTATTGAGCCTGTTTCTGCTGAAACTGTTATTTCATTTTTTATTAAAACTGATGCAGATAAAGATGGTATTAAACTAAATGGTAAAGTTTTTAAATCAGAAAAAATTATTTCAAAAATTTCACTTATTTTACAAGAATAAAGGATAAAAATAACTTTATGAAATCTTTTTTAGTTGGTGCTAATGTTGCAACCTCCCCATATCCGGTATATCCCCTTGGTATGAGTATGATTGCAAATGCTCTTATTAAAGCCGGTCACCAAGTATCCCAGTTCGATTTTATGCAGAACAACAGCTCTTATGAAAATTTAACTGTAAATATTGAAAAAGAACATCCTGAAGTAGTCGGTATCTCCATGAGGAATATTGATAATGTAAACCTGCTTAATGAAGAAAAATATACTGATGTTGTAAAATCCATTGTTTCTCATATTAAATCCATAAGCAATGCAATTGTAGTTCTAGGAGGAACCGCATTTTCTATCCTGC
>JAGLLQ010000265.1 GCA_023140455.1 Desulfobacteraceae bacterium
ATACGTCCGTTACCATCTTCAAAAGGGTGAACGGTGACAAAATATAAATGCGTTACACCTGCTCTGGTTAATGGTGGCAACGGTGCATTCCCACCTGGGGCGGTTCTGTTAAACCAGCTTATAAACTGATCCATTTCTTTTGGAATTTTAGAGGCTGGCGGGGCAATAAAATGAATTTTGGGTTTATCAATTCGTCCCGACACCACGCGCATATCATCATTGCTTGTGCGGTATTTTCCCCTTTCTAAATCCGTTCTTCCATTCAATAGTTTATCGTTCCAGGCACATAGGGTTTCATTGGTTAAAGGAGAATTGAAATTGGTGTACAAATCTTTCATCATCATTGCTATGCCTGCTTCTCCAGGCTTTATATTACCATGCAAATATTTTTCCCCTACACCAAATTCTTTGCAGATGGATGACTGAAGGCTGTCTCTATCTAAAAATTCACCTTCTATTTCAGAAGTTTTCAAGGCTTCATTACAGATAATTTCAATTCTTAATTCGTCCTGATCTTCTTTAGAAAGGTGTCGCATAACACCAAGAGAAATACCTGATTCTTTGGTATATTCGTTTTCCAGGGAATTTAATTTTTTCTTGTTATAAGAAAAATCAGGCCAATCATCTTGCTGCCAATTCCAGTTTTTTAATTCCATGATCTGTAAACCTTTACTTTATAGATCAAAATATACTATTATTTGATCTATAAAACAATATTTTATTGATCAATCTTTGATTTCTGTCTTTACAATCTTCCTTTGCCGTTGCATTAATCCGTCGCATCGTACTTTAAATTAGTTTTCCTTATTAGTTTTAAAAAATTCTAAAACGCAGTGTAGTTTCCATTAACGCAGAAGTCATGCGCAGCCAGGGTTACCACGACCTTTGCTAAAAATTATAATAATACAATTTAATTAGCATTCGAATACTCCCGATGGAAATCCAAAAACAAGGCAATATATATTAAATTGTGTCAAACTTCATTTTTTGAAAATTTTTTCTTTATTAGATTTATTAAATTTCGAAAATCCTTTATCACATCCTGATATCTCAGGTATGAAGTAAAGCCTGAAACTATTAAAACAACTAAGTAAATAAAGACCATGAGAACTACCTCTTCTGACATTTTTTTTTCAACCCCTGTAAAAAGTGCTAATAACATCATAAACGATTGTTTCAAATATTCGATAGCTTCCTTAAAATTTACAACAATATTAGTCAAAGCACTCATAGATATAGCCATCGCTATCCAAGGAGTTGGTGACCAGCGAGGTGCTGTTAAATTCCCCGTTCTTTTAAATAGCAGTTTGAACATACTATTCATAACAATGATAATAACCATTACAAGGATCAAAATAATAATTCGAATTTCAGGATGTGCTCTAACTACAAAATTTAAGAAAGACAGGCTTGCAAGCAAACGTATTTGGTATATATAGTATTGCTCTGCTTTAAGATAGAAATTTCGATCAAGAAATGGTTGTTCATTATCCTTGAGATGCCCGTATGAAATTGATCGAATAACTCTTACCGTAAACACTGCGAATGATGTAATCAAGATAATAAAACCTAAAAATTTGATAGATATAACAACAATAGACATAATCTCATCATCTAAAAATGAGGCTGTGTAATAGGGAAAGTTGTATAATAAGAGAAAATACCAAACTATAATTAGTATTGTACCGATTTTGAAAAACCAGATGCTGAAATTATTATCTTTATTCATAATGACCTCCATGAAAGGTTTTAACGTCGCAAATAACCGGTGCAAATAGAGCGTAGCGGAATTTGCATCCGAGTTAATTTGCCTTGTTAGGGCTTATCATAAGTTTCTCGTATCTACGTATTGTATTGCTGTGTCGTTCATTTTAATAAATCCCTGTAGAGGGATGTTAAATTCATAATTTATTTTATCTACAAAATCTCTACCTTTCACGTTATTTATAATGATACCTTTCAGATCAAGTTGGGGGCAAAAAAGAACTCCAAAATTGCCATGTGTAAAATGGATTGCCACACCATGAAATTCAGGTGATACAGTATTGAGGTACGAAATTCCATGAGAGCCACCAGCCGTTGTTCCAAGTGGAATTGGTTGAGGCTCACTCTTTTTTTTAAACCTAATCGTTTGTGGCTCTGTAATATCTATTTCTATTTTTAAGTCATGTAAAAAGACTGGATGGCCTGGATTAATTTTGTGGTTTAATGACGTCGATATATGAAAATCACCAATGGTTGTTAGGTCAGAATTATCAATAACAGACCTAAATGCTTTTTGCATTTTATCTTTAAGAGGGATGTCATCATCTATTGAATGGGTTTCTTTCTGGTAAATCTCAAAACCCTCGTGATCTCCGATCCATGCATGTTCAATATCTTTTGTTACTGTACCATCAGATACTTTGAATAATCTTGGCACTCTTCCAAGGATTGTTGCAACAATAAAATCTGTTGAATTGTCTGACTCTAAATTTATTTCTCGTAACATTGAGAGAAGAATATTTATATCCCCGATACGTTGATCAAAGAATTTTTTTAATGCCAGTTCAGCAAAGTGCACATTTCCTGCGAAACTTACACATATAAATGGATGCAAAATGAGCGTTTTCAGAAGACCACACAGTGGATCTGAGCGAACGAGTCTCTCATCAGTGATTTTCGAGTCCGACTCAATATAAATATTTTCTTCTACTATCCTTGCAACGACAAGTGTCATTTATTTGAACTTTCCTTTTGCCCTAACGTAGAAGCCAGGGTCAGCCAGGGTTTCCACTGACTTTATTAAAACGATTAATGTTCAGTTTATAAATATTTCCCCAAAGCGGCTCAGCCCTGGCTGTCACCTGAACTGACCTGTTAGCAATGCCGATGTCAGAAAATAAAGATTATATACTATTAATTCCTGATAAAATATTTTTATGGTGAACATACCTTGCAGCTCTTTAAATACCATGAATACTTCGTACCACAGCCACATGTCCATTCATTGCCTTGTGAAGCAAGCCATTTTTTAACACCAATTTTTTCAAGCAATTTCAGATTTTCTATTGCTTTTGAATGGTGAGGGATTCCATCGTTATTAAATTTTGTAAGTTTCTCACATGGAAATTCGGAACATCGACTACAATAGGCAACTTTTTTTTCTTCCGCGAAATCCTTAATGTCACACTTTCCACAGTGGTTTTCCAATCTACATCCTGGGCAGAATTCTAACGGTCGATCTCTAAATTTATTATATTTTTCCGGCATCTGTTTAATGTGTTCTCTCTCATTTTGATCAAATGCTACTTTAAAGCTGCAAGCCCCACAGTACAGACCACAATATGCAATCAAATCATTTGATATTTTTGTTCCCATATTAGAATCCCTAAGGTAATAGATTTCATATGTTTTTATTCTCTTGCTAACTCTTCATCATCACCTGTTTGGATATATTCCCACATTTCATTTTGATGTAACCATATTGAATCAGCATTATGTTGAATGAATTTGTCAATATCCATTCCATCTATCGTGGGTGGTCTTTTGATTCTAACTTGTTTTCCATTCCTGAAAACCCACATATACTTTTTTTGGCTTTCTTTCTGGCACGCTTTTGCACTGGTGTAAGTTTCTTTTTTACTTTTGCCATTTCTTTATATTTTTGTGCTAACAAGTAGAATAGCGGTTGTCCGCATATCTTTCATAATTTGATATTTTATAATTTTGTAACTGTAAATCATTAACTTTTTATTGATATTAATTTTTTGATTTTAAACACCAAAAACTTATCATAAAAATCAATTATGCTTAAGTTTCACAGCTCCGCTTTGTCGATTGCGTGGAACAAAACCGTAACCGTTTGAAATTAAAGGAACTATTATAAT
>JAGLLQ010000266.1 GCA_023140455.1 Desulfobacteraceae bacterium
TTCCGTTTAAAAAAAGAGATGCTGCTACTGCTGTGGAGATAGGAAAACCAATGAGGACAAAGAAGGGAGAAAAAACTAATCCGCCGCCAAGCCCGATCATGGTAAGAATTAACGAAGAGCCAAAGATAACAAGTAGAAGAATAAAAAGGTTCATAGTCAATCTTTTTTATTAAAGAGTAGCGTTAAGAAAACATTCTAAACAATTCATATCTAAACTCTTTATTTTTGTCAACAAATGCCAGGACATTAAACAGATCAGATCAAGATTCTACCTGTCTGCTCTTCAAACACAACGGAGTTTTTTATTTTTTTGATGGCGAATTAAAACCAACCTTATTCTCTCTTAAAATGAGAAAAATATAAAACAATATATGTATATACAACCCCTGATCATTATGGTACAATTTCAGAAATAAAAAGATTTTAAAACTATCTAATAAAATATTTAAGAAGGATATTCAGTAATGGAAAAAATAGTAGAATGCGTGCCTAATTTTTCAGAAGGCAGGAATGAAGAAACAATTAATGCAATTGCTGATTCCATAGTAAAAACACCTGGGTGCAGCCTTTTAGATGTTGACCCCGGCAAATCTACGAACAGAACTGTTGTTACATTTGTTGGTTCCCCAAAAGCTGTTGTTGAAGGTGCATTGAATTCTGCAAAAGTTGCGCGAGAACTGATTGATATGTCAAAGCATAAAGGCGAACACCATAGAATGGGTGCAATGGATGTCTGCCCATTTATACCTGTTGCCAATGTTACCATGGAAGAATGCGTTGAAGTCTCAAAAGAATTTGGCCGGCGCGCAGCAAAAGAGATTGGTATTCCTATATATCTTTATGAAGAATCATCAGACATTGATTACAGGAAAAAACTCCCCCAGATAAGAGAAGGTCAATACGAAGCCATCAAAGAAAGAATTATCACAAAAGAATGGAAACCTGATTTTGGCCCTGGAGAGTTTATCCCTGAATGGGGTGCAACTGTTACAGGGGCAAGATTTTTTCTTATTGCATATAATGTAAACCTGCTTTCAACACCAAATCAGGCACATAGAATCGCTCTTAACTTGAGAGAAGCAGGAAGAGGAGAAAACAAACCAGGCAAGCTCAAAGAAGTAAAAGGGATGGGATGGTATGTCGATGACTATAATCTTGCTCAGGTTACAGTAAATCTGAACAACTATCTTGTAACCCCCCCCCATATTCTTTTTGAAGAAGTAAAAAAAGAAGCAAAAAAACTTAATATTGCTGTAACAGGTTCAGAAATGGTCGGACTTGTACCACTTGAAGCAATGCTCCTTGCGGCAGATTATTTTATTAAAAAAGAAAATCTTTTTATAATTGATCAGGATCAGAAAATCAGACTTGCAATTGAAAGATTAGGACTAAATTCTGTTGCACCATTTAATCCAAAAGAAAAAATAATTGAATATATTGTTAGTCAGGACAAAGAAGAACCTTTGGCAAATTTAACTGTACGAGAGTTTATTGAAGAAGTTGCATCAAGGAGTTCAGCACCTGGCGGAGGTTCTGTTTCCGCTGCTATTGCTGCACTTGGGGCAGGTCTTGGCTCAATGGTTGCAAAACTGACCCTTGGAGTAAGAAAATTTGAAAATATTGACCCGAAAATGAGAGAAATTATTCCTCCCCTGCACAATGCATCCAATGACCTTATCTCCATGATCGATGCTGACACCAATGCTTTTAATGATTTTGTCAAGGCACTTTCACTCCCTAACGCAACAAAAGAAGAACAAGAGTACAGAACTGAAAAAATGCAGCAGGGACTTAAAAAAGCAATTGAAATCCCCTTAGCAACCATGAGAACAGCAGACAATGCATGGGATGCAATGGAACAGGCAGCCCAATATGTAAACATTGCGTCTAAATCAGATGTTGAAGTTGGTGCAAGAGCTCTTGAAATGGGGATCTGGGGAGCATACAAAAACGTCATGATCAATATGACTGATATCAAAGATGCTGAATACAAAAAAGAAACATTAAAAATTGCAGAAGATATCAAAAACAGAGCAAAAACAATGTGCGATAAAGTATTACAAACACTTGAGAGCAGGTAAAACAGACCAGAAAAATAAAAGAATTACAATGATTGTGGCAATAAGTAATAAAACCACATGAATTGTTCTGTATTTGAAATTATTAATCATACCTGTTCCAATAAGCCACCATTTCCAGGGTTCTGTAAGCCAGATAAACAATGGGATCCCTGCAACAAGTACGGTAAGACCTGTTGCAAAGGCATAAACTGCAAAGCACCTTGTAAATGTTACCTTGTTTTTCATGAACATGGCCATAATTAAAAAAGTAAAAAAAGCTGCGACAAAGACCATTCCCAGTGCATTAAAAAAATAAATCCCCCCTATCAATACAGGAGAGGAACCCGGCCACTGGAGTGTCAGCCCCACTATTGTAGAAATAACACATGAAACAAGAAGAAAGCTTAAAGGAAATTTTATCCCTGTATCTTCGGGTAGCTCTTTAAAAAATTTTCCAGGCTCTTTTAAGAGTCTGTTCAAGGTTGAAAAATAAAATTTAACATTAAACTTGTTCATATTATTGATACTCTTAGTTTAAATTACTCAAAATATTAATAGAAAAGGCCTGCAAATGACATCACCCCAAGGCACAGCATAAATATTGTTAAAAAAAAGAAGACCTTGCGTTCTGCTTCCTTGGTAAAGTAGATTCTTCCTTCATGATAACAGATAGATTTCGTCTTTTCTTCAGTATGGTTTTGCTCTATTTTTTCCATAATTTTTCTTCCCCTTATTATTTTTTGTATACCGGGCAGGGTTTAACTAAATCTTAAATTGAACCTGCCCGGATTTTAATTAATCCTTTATATTTTTCTACTCCTTTTCAAACTAAACCACCGGGTTTTATCCAAATCCGGGCAGCCCCCCAAACCCTCTGTAACCCCAGTAAACGACAGTTAAAAGAATAAGCATAACATTAGCAACAACCCACATGATTGCACCTATTCTAAGGTAATCCTTAGGCTCAAGATAGCCGCTTGCATAAACAATTGCATTGGGAGGAGTACCTATAATCAATAGATATGCAAAAGACGAAGCTGCTGCTGTACTCATTGCTATGAAAGGCAGAAATGTTGTGCCTGGATGGACAAGGCCTGCCATATTTAAGGATATCGGACCAACTGCTGCTGCTGCAGGTCCATCAGCCATAAGGTTAGTAAGAACTGCTGTAAGACCATTATTAACCAACATAAGTGGAATACCATGGTCCATCCCAAAAGGAGCAAGAAAATCTATTACAGTTCTTGCCATCCAGTATGCAGCACCTGTACTGTCTAATGTACGTCCAAAGATAATTGCACCGGCATATAGCCATACAACACCCCAGTCAACCTTTTCCTGATAATCTCTCCAGTTAACAATTCCTGTCAGAAGATATGCGACAGCACCTGCAATGGCAATTACACCAATTCCAAGACGCATTGGATATATACCTGCATTGTAGCAAATCTTTTCAGTAAACCATCCAAAGAGCATGATCACAAAAATAATCAAAGCTATAATCTGGTGTTTATTCCATGCACCCATTTTATCGATTTCGCTTTTTAGATGTTCCATGGCAGGTCTAAGATTAGTAACTTTTGGCTTAAATCTCCAGTTAAGAACTATCCACGTACATGGAATCATGGCAATTACAAAGGGGAAAGCATAAGTTACCCATTGGAAATATCCGATGTCAAAGCCAAACATATCTTCGAGATATGTCATCATGATTACGTTTCTTGCACCACCGGACGGCGCTCCAAAACCTCCGATATTACATGCCATGGCAATACAGATCATGAGCATTTTGGCAAGCTCGGGATCTTCAGGGACTTCTTTTGTAAGGCTGTTCTGGTAAAGAAGAATTCCAATGGGTAAAAACATTGCTGCCAGGGCATGATCTGAAATAAAAGCTGCGCATGGTGCAATAATAATAATAAAAATAAGAGTGACCCATTTTATGTGGGGGACCGCTAGCTTTTTAAACATCATCAAACATACACGTTTATCTACTCCGGTCTTTACAAATGCTGTTGCAAACATGAGGCTTCCCATGATAAACCAGCAGGCATCAC
>JAGLLQ010000267.1 GCA_023140455.1 Desulfobacteraceae bacterium
ATCAGGTTGAACAGTCATACATGCTCGGTTACCTTGCCGGGCTTATTACAACAAGTGATATGAAGGGTGCAAATGCAGATCTAAAGATCGGTATGATTGTAGCACAGGAATATAAGGCCCTGAATAAAATGATGATTCCCGGTTTCAAACAGGGTGCACAGGCAGTTAACAGCGGAATAACAATGGATTACCGTGTCGTGGGGAACTGGTATGATGCCAATAAGGCTGCTGAGCTTGCAAAAAGCATGATGGACTCAGGTGTTGACGTTATCGGTGTTATTGCCGGTGGTGCAGCCCCGGGTGTTTTTGAAGCTGCCGGAGAAAGAAATAAATACGTTATGTACTGGGATGACAATGCATATGCTAAAGCCCCCGGTGTAATAGCAGGTTGTGGAGTCCTTCATCAGACACAACTTGTTTACGAAGTAGTAGTAGATGCAATTAATGGGAAAGTTGAGTACGGTACAGGTACAAAACTTCATGCCAGAGATGGTTATATTGATTTTGCTACCGATGACCCGGATTATATCAATACTATTCCCGCCGAAATGAGAGAAAAACAGCAAGCTGTTATCGATTCAATTATTGCAGGCTCACTTGTACTTGAGATACCTGAGCTTTAATCAATATTTTAAGCCCGTCGACTGCGGCGGGCTTTTTACAAGACAGTATTAACTTGCCGGTTTTTAAAGTTCCGTAAGAATACCACCTGCCCCAACCGTTACCAATATCACTTTCAATTACCAATACGTGGGATGGGAGTCTTAATCGAATGTCCAGTTATTCGCGGTTTTTACAGTGCTTAATTCTGAACAATTTGCAATTCTGTCTATGCTTTACAAATATCTTTTGAAGTAAGAGTAAAAAACTGTAATTTCCCCTGGAATTACCATTTTTACATTTCGAAAAGATTATTCATTGTGTAATTCAGTGTATTGTAATATTTTGGAGAAGTGGTACTGTTCAAAAGTCGGAAAACTCACCTCCGGAGTAATAAATTGACTAGTAGAGGAAGATGAAGGTGGAAACATATCTTGCAATGCAGAATATTACTAAAACCTATGAGACTAACAATCTCAGAGCTAATGATGATGTCACTTTTGAGGCCCGAAAAGGTGAAATCCATGCTCTGGTAGGAGAAAATGGTGCCGGAAAAACTACCCTGATGAAAATTCTGTACGGAATAGAGCGACCGGATACAGGAAAAATAATCATTGAAAATAGTGAAGTAAATATCCGCAGTCCAATAGTGGCGAATAAACATGGTATTGGGATGGTTCATCAGCACTTCAAGTTGATAAATGAATTTACTGTGGCACAGAATGTTGTTCTTGGAATGGAGCCAAAACACGGCATTCTTTTGTTCGACAACAAAAGAGCAGTTATGACAGTTTCTGATGTCATAAAGAAAAACAATTTCCATATTTCCCCTGTCAGCAAAATATCTGAACTCAGTGTCGGACAAATGCAGCAGGTTGAAATCATTAAAATGCTGTATCGAAAGGCAGATCTTCTTATTCTTGATGAACCAACCTCGGTTTTAACACCAGGGGAGGCAATAGAGCTCTTTGCAATTCTTAATGACATGAAAGATCAAGGTCACATGATAATCTTTATTTCCCATAAACTTGATGAAATAATGGAAATCTGTGACAGGGTGGTTGTGTTGCGTAAGGGCGAGATAATCGGAGATGCCGAGACTAAGGAAACTGATAAAAAAAGTCTTGCAAAGATGATGATCGGCAGAGAAGTTATTTTTAATATTACAAAAGAAAAAATACAAACAGGCGAGCCTGTCCTTAATGTTAACAAAATAAATGTATTGGATGATAAAGGCCTGCCTGCATTACAAGATATCTCTTTTACTATCCATGAAAACGAAATACTTGGTATTGCAGGAGTTGCAGGAAATGGACAAAAAGAATTAGCAGAAGCAATAACCGGAATCAGAACAATTTCTTCAGGCAAAGTAACTATTAAGGATAAAAATATTACCAATATCTCTCCCAGGAAAATATTTGACCATGGAGTATCACATGTTCCTGAGGAACGAATAAAATTCGGGATTGCACCGGGACTCTTTTTATATGACAATGCTATACTTAAACAACACCATCTTGACAAATATTCAAAAAAATCCTTTTTACAATATGATAAAATAAAAGCACATACAAAAAATCTGATAGACAAATTTAATGTGTCAGCACCATCTATCAATACTGAAATAAGGAATCTCTCTGGTGGGAATATTCAAAAACTTATTTTAGGAAGAGAAATAAGTGAACAACCTTCTCTTTTAGTTGCCTCACACCCAACATATGGACTGGATGTCGGAGCGACTCAATATTTAAGAGAACAACTCTTAGAAAGAAGGAAACTTGGCGGCGCTGTCCTTTTATTCTCTGAAGATTTAGATGAAATCTTTGAATTGTGTGACAAAATAGCAATTATTTTTGAAGGAAGGTTCACAGGAATTCTTGATGCTGATGATAAAAGACTTTCTGATATAGGACTCATGATGGCAGGATCACTGGAACATGTATAAAATAAAAGTAAGTAACAGAGAAAACATTACAAAGACACGGTCTCTTATGACCAATATATTTTCCCTTGGCGCAGGCCTTGTAGCCATTGGAATTCTCTTTTTTATATGCGAAGTCAATCCTTTCTTTGCTATTTCAGAGATCTTTGCAAACTCTTTTGGAACAATGTACGGCATAAAAGAGACTATAACAAAAGCCATACCATTGATACTCATTGGTACAGGGCTTACATTTGCTTTTAGAGCAAAATTCTGGAATATAGGAGCAGAAGGCCAGCTCCTCATGGGTGCATTATTTGGTTCATGGACAGCTCTTACCTTTGGCGATTTTTTACCAGGATATGTTATTGTTCCAATAATGTTTATTGCAGGTTTTATAGGTGGCGGGCTCTGGGGCATTATACCTGCGATATTGAAAATCAAATATTCCATAAATGAAGTCATCTCAACATTGATGTTGAATTATATATGTGCTGAATTTATCACAATGTTAATTGTTGGTCCTTGGAAAGGAGCAGAACGTTTTGGATTTCCCGGAACAAATGACCTCCCTGCTTCAGCTGTTCTCAATGTCATATCTGGCTCTAGAATACACTATGCCACCCTGATTATAACAATTTTACTTGCTGTTATGCTCTGTGTCATAGTCTATAAAACTAAATTCGGATATGAAGTAAGGGTTGTAGGAGAAAATCCTGATGCCGGCAAATATGCAGGAATTAATTTTTTTAAGACAACTGTCCTGGTTATGATGATAAGCGGAGGAGCAGCTGGACTTGCAGGTGTGGGCGAAATTGCCGGCATTCATCATTATCTTGGTTATCCAGCATCAATATCATCAGGATACGGATTTACAGCGATAATTGTTGCCTGGCTTGCAAAACTTAACCCTCTATACACCATTATTTCAGGCATCTTTTTTGCCGGTATTCTTGTAGGTGGAGATGCAATACAAATTTCATTAGGTCTTCCTGCAGCTACTGTGCAGATAGTAAACGGCACATTGCTTGTTTTCCTTATAATGGGAGATTTCTTTTTGAAAAACAGAATAAGAGTTCAACGAATTTAAAGGATTCAATAGATGGAAGATATAATAATTTCTGTACTTCAGAGAACCATGATAGCAGGCACACCACTGCTCCTTGCTACTGTTGGAGAAATAATATGCGAACGTTCCGGTATTCTCAACTTAGGTGTTGAAGGAGTCATGTCTATAGGTGCCGTTACTGCCTTTATTGTCACTTTTTTAACAGGTCAGCCATGGCTTGGAGTTGCAGCCGCAATTGTGGCAGGTATGATAATTTCGCTTGTACATGCTTTTGCTTCTGTTACTTTACAGGCAAATCAGGTAGTCTCGGGACTTGCCCTTACAATGCTTGGTTTAGGACTTTCAGGGATGCTTGGCAAACCATATATTGGCAAACCGCTTGCAATTAAAATGAATTCATTTGCTATCCCGTTTCTTGCAGATATTCCATATGCCGGTAAAATATTTTTTGACCAGAGTCCATTTTTCTATCTTGCTATTCTTCTTGCATTGGTTTCATGGTTTTTTCTGGAACGTACACGATTTGGTATCAAAGTACGCTCCACCGGTGAAAACCCTGCAGCTACAGAAACCCATGGTGTTAATGTCTCTTTTATAAAATATATATGCATACTTATTGGCGGAGGGTTTTCTGCTCTGGCAGGCGCGCATCTTTCAATTTCTTACAGCAAATCATGGATTGAGGGCATGACTGCCGGACGCGGCTGGATTGCCATTGCCCTTACAATTTTTGCACTCTGGAACCCGGGTAAAGCAATTTTTGCAGCATTCCTGTTTGGTGGTATCTTTGTACTCCAGTATCTATTGCAACCTTTAGGTATCTCTCCTAATTTTCTTGCCATGCTGCCCTATGCCACAACCCTTATTGTATTGCTTATAATTAGTTTTAAAGATCCAAAGAAACTTAACGCACCTGCAAAACTTGGAGAACCATATAAAAGAGGGGAAAGATAGCATCAAAAAAATAAAAAATATTTTTAGTTTACTTTTTTGCTTGTTTTACGCTTTTTCGATCTGTATTTGCCTTCCGTCTAAAACCAATGCCATGACCATTGGTGATGAAAAAAAACTTGCAAAAGAATATATGAAGGCAATAAAAAAAACAGGATTGATTATTGAAGATCCAATTATATCAGACCTGATTACAAGTGTTGGCAATGAAATTGTTTCAACACTTCCCCCACAGCCATTCACATATTCATTTTATGCCTTTAATGTTGATACTTTCAATGCGTTTGCAACTCCCGGGGCAAATATATTTATCAACAGGGGACTTATTACATCCCTTGATAATGTTGATGAGCTTGCAGGGATAATGGCCCATGAGACCGCTCATGCTGCATTCAGACATGTTGCACAGTTAATAGATAAAAGTACAATTGTTAACTTAGCGACTCTTGCCGGAGTTATTGCAGGGGTTCTCATTGGGAGTAAAGGAGATGGAGAGCTTGGGAAAGGCCTTACAATGGGTTCATTAGCTGCCGGACAAAGCGCCATGCTAACTTATACCAGAGAGCATGAAAGAGAAGCAGACCAGAAAGGGTTTGATTATATTACAAAAACAAATTTTTCGCCCACAGGGCTTCTGACAGGGCTGAAAAAAATCAGAGCAGCGGACTTTTATGGAACTGACAACATACCTGACTATTTAAAGACACACCCGGGTACAACCAAAAGGATAAAATCCCTTGAAATAATGCTTGCCCGCTATAGTAAAAATTCAAAACCGATAAAACCAGCAAAGCCAGGTAACAAAAATTATAACTATGATATGGTTAAATACCGCATTATAGGGCTATATCAAAAAAGCAGCGAATCCAATAAAATATTTACCCGGCTTTTACAAAAAAACCCTGAAAATGCTGCCTATCATTATGGATATGCGCTTGCTCTTACAAAGCAGTTAAAATTTGACAAAGCAAATATTCACTTAAAAAAAGCTCTTGAAATAACACTGTTTGATCCTTTAATACTACTGGAAATAGGAAATTTGTACCTTCATGATGATCAACCTGTAAAAGCTGTTAATATTTTCAAAGATATTAAAAATTATCCAATTGTTAACACATCAGTTGCTTATTCCTTAAGTAAGGCACAGATAGAGCTTGGTAATTATACCGATGCAAAAGAAAACCTGCAAAAATTAATCGACAAACCTTCAATACCTTTCCCTAAAGCTTATTACTATATAGCTAAAATATATAGTAAAGAAAACAACCCCGGACTCACACATTACTATTTAGGCCATTATTATTTTAAGATTAAAAATAAAAAAAGCTCCCGGATGCACCTGACAAAAGCTCTGGAAACTCTTATAAATAAACAAAAAATTGAGAAGGCCAACTCAATTCTTAAAGAGCTAAAAGAAAAAAAATAACTCAATAAAATGTTATAAATGAAATATCAGGAGAAAAATTAACAGATAACATAATTTGGAGAAAACACCTAAAATGAAAACAATAAAAATAGTGAATGATGTTCTGGATTTTGTGCTTTCATCAATGAAGAAATCAGATATGCTGTGTTCACTTAACAAACAGGCTCTTTCTCAAATCGCGGACCGTGCTACCCTGATAGAGTATGAAAAAAAAGAAATTATTATTAAAGAAAACGATAGCTCAGAGGCATTTTTTATTATTATTAAAGGAGAATTAACTATTCTCCATAGTACTGAACTCAATAATGAAACAGTGGAACTTGGCAAGGTACAGCCATATAATATTATTGGGGATATTGGACTCCTTCTTGAAAAACCAAGAACTGCAACTATCAAAGCAGCTGAGAAATCACTTTTGCTTAAATTTGATAAAAGCCTTTTTGACTATATGTTTAAAAAAATTCCTGAATTCGGCAGTGCCGTAAGCAGACATCTTGCAGCTAGAGTAGACCATCTTTCATCTCGTTTCCCCCTGCCCTTATATGGTAAAGATGCTCCCCTTCCTGATGAAAATATTTTAAAAAAAATTCCAATGGATTTTATTATCAGGCAACGTGTTTTGCCACTGAAAATTGAAGAAAATTTCCTGAGCCTGGGATTTATTAACGACCCTAATTCATCCATACTTGAATCTCTGCGAAGATTTGTTCCAGGCATGGAATTTAAACTTCTTAGAATCGATAACGATTATTTTAACAAGGTAATGCAATCTCAATCCGGTATTAATCTTAATATTGGAACAGCTGAAGCACCTGAGGACATGGCAGCATCAGGGAAATCGCCAGACCTCGACCCTCTGCTGCAAAGAATGATAGCTGAAGGGGCGTCAGATTTACATCTCCCAGCCGGCCAAAACCCTTACTGGCGTATTGACGGTGAGCTGAAGGCTATTTCTGACTCAAAAAAATTAGGGGCAAATGAAGTTGAAGACCTCTTAAATGAAGCTATGGACGAACATATAAAAAAAGATTTCTTAAAAAACAATGATGCAGATTTTGTATATTCTTTGCCAGGCAGTGCACGCTTCAGAGTCAATCTTTTTCGTGATGAAAATGGAGTCAATGCTGTATTCAGGTTTATTCCGGCAACAATTATGACTTTTGAAGAACTGAACCTTCCTCCGGTTGTTAAAGAGTTCTGCAACTATAGTAATGGATTAGTGCTTGTTTGCGGGCCTACAGGTTCCGGTAAATCAACAACACTTGCATCTATGATCGACTATATTAACAAAAACCATTATTCACATATTATAACCCTTGAAGATCCCATTGAATTTCTCCATAAAAGCAACCGCTCTTTAGTTAACCAACGGGAAATTGGAGCTCACATGCCCAACTATTATAGAGGTTTAAGGTCAGCTCTCAGGGAAGATCCGGACATCATTCTTGTCGGAGAACTCCGTGATGCAGAGACTGTATCTCTTGCAATCGAAGCTGCCAATACAGGTCATCTGGTTTTTGGTACGCTTCATACCAATTCAGCCATAAGCACAATCTCAAGAATTATTGATTCATTCCCGCCTGATGAACAATCCCGGGTGCGCACAGGGCTCAGCGATACTTTAAGAGGTATTATTTCTCAAGTACTGTGTAAACGTACTACCGGCGGGCGGGTTGCTGCAATGGAAATACTTGTCTTTGATACTCCCATTGCCAACCTTGTCAGGGAAAATAAAACAAATCAAATAGCTTCCTCAATGCAAACAGGAAAGGTCAAAGGGAATACTATTATGAATGAAATGTTGTCCAAACTTATAAAATCCGGTAAAATAGATTTTAAAGAAGCTCTCAGCAAAACACCGGACAGGGAAGGCTTGAGAAGACTAACTGGAAACGTAAAATAGCAGCTCAGGTAAATCATTATGGCAAAGGATTTCACCCAATTATTACAGGATGTTGTAATTAAACAGGCTAGCAATTTAATTAATCTTGATCTCTATAATAAAGCGATTCTTTCCACCTTGCCTGTGGCACTCTTTGCCACTAATGAAGATGGGAAAATCCAAACTGTTAATAATGCGGCAGAAGAAATTTTTAAAATTAGCTCTGACCAGGTAAAAGGAGAACCCCTTGTCAATTTTCTTAAATCTTCTAAAGAGCTTGTTGATAAAGCACAACAAACCATAAAAACCGGCGATTCTTTTCATCTCAGATCTGAAAAGCTCACATTAGATTCCGGTAAAGAAATTGTCGGGAATTTCTATCTGCAACCTCTTAAAGATGAAGAAAAGGCTATACGGGGTATACTGCTTACTATTGAGGATCTGACATATGTTCATTTTCTTCAGGATGCTTTTAAACATTATGTACCTCCCTCAGTGTCTGAACTCATCTCAAAAGATCCTAAAGATCTGAAACTTGGTGGAGAAGAAAAAGAGTTGACTGTACTATTCTCAGATCTGATTGGTTTCTCGGCCATAAGCGAAAAATATTCCCCTGGAGAAATGGTCACCATACTTAGTGATTATTTTGATGAAATGACAGATCAAGTTTTTTTATACGAAGGTACTTTATCTGAATATGTGGGTGATGAATTACTGGCAATTTTCGGCGCACCTGTTGATCAACCTGATAATGCAACTCGTGCCTGCTTTGCAGCACTTGCAATGGATGATTGCCTTCGAAAAATGCGCAAAATATGGCTAAGGGCAAACCGTCCAGCTTTAAAAGCAAGAATAGGCATTAACACAGGCCGTATGCTTGTGGGCAATCTTGGATCACGTCACCGATTTTCATATGGTGTTGTTGGTGACAACGTAAACCTCGGGTCGCGTATGGAAGGCTTATGCGGAATATACGGAGTTAATATTCTTGTTAGTGAAGCCACAGCTACTCAGGCAAAAAACGCTGTTATCTTAAGAGAAATTGATAAGGTAATAGTTAAAGGAAGGATACAGCCTGTTAAAATATTTGAACTGGTTTCAAAAAAGGATGATTCCTTACCGCCTTTAAAACATGAATCTTTATCACTCTATAACAATGGACTGATGTCTTACTATAATCAAGATTGGATGGCTGCAATAAAATATTTCAAAAAAACACTTGATGCATGGCCAAAAGATAATCCTGCAAAAATTATGATTAAACGTTGCGAAACCTTCCAGGAAACACCCCTGCCAATTGAATGGGATGGTGTGTTTGAACATCTGACAAAAAAATAAAATACAGCAACGGTTGAAATCACTGGGCGACTTGGTTAAAGCTTTAAGCCCATTTTAATTCAGTTTTTTTATGCTGATGAGTGCATTATTGCAAGATAAGAGTTAATACCTAACAACAAAAATCTTTC
>JAGLLQ010000268.1 GCA_023140455.1 Desulfobacteraceae bacterium
TCAGGGCCCAGCCAGTGAATGATCTGAATTCAAGTTCCATTGTCTCTTTGACAAGGGATTCAATTGAATCCAGTGCATCAATAAGATCTTCCCATTGAGCACCCTGTTGGTTCAATATATCAAAAAGGCAGACAAGGCGGGTGCTGGATACAGGATATTTTTTTTCACCCTCTGGGTTTGCAGCAATCCATTTTCTTTTTTCCATGGCAGAAAGTATATGGCTGGGAAGCGCTTCAAAGCTATCAACTCCCTTGATCATTGATCCTAATTCGGGAACGTCATTCTCCATTGGGGCTTCCAGAGCTTCATAGTCATACTGGTTTTCTTCCAGGGTTTTTCGGATCACCACCAGAGGCATGAATCGCTGGGTCTGGGCTTTTTTTATGGCCTGTATCTGAAAAACAGTATCCGGATGATAAAGAGCCATATTTTTCCGCACCCGTATCGGCTTTGTGATAAGCCTTTCCTGTACATAGAACCGGATGGTCCTGTGAGTGACACCAGTCTTTTGGGCTAATCGACTAATACGTAACAAATTCTTTGTTTCCATATCACCCCTTATCTTGTTCTTTCATCTAACGTATTACGTTACATGAAAATCGAAACCGCTGTCAAGACTTTTTGTAACAATTGTAAAATCCTGAAACTGCGGATCAGTGGCCTAAGGCCAAAGTCAATACACTGTCTTCCAGCAGTTAATGCGGTATCTGGTATTTTTTAGGTTAATCTACTATAATTAAAATTAAAAAAAAATTTATTGAAATTAAATAATGTAATGATTATAATTAATTATTATTATTTTATTATTGGAACTACTAATGAATATCAATACGATACAAAATTCTTATTCGTACCCTGTAAGACCACCTATAATTAATAGTAATGTCCAATCCAAAAATCAAATTATTAATAATGACAATAATAAATCCATTGGGAACAAACCAATTGATAATAAACCAATTGATAATAAATCAATTGTTGATGAAGACAACATTTATAAAAATACTAAGGATAAAAATCAAGATACCAGCTCTATCAAAAAAGAAGCCTCCTCAAAATTTGCCAATGATCAGGAAACTGAGCTGACAAATGCTGAAAAAGCACTTGTAACCGAATTAAAACAGATTGACATGGCAGTTAGAAAGCATGAAATGGCACATGTAGTTGCCGGTGGTAGATATATCCTCTCTGGAGCAAACTATTCTTACAAAACAGGACCAGACGGCAAACGCTATATTGTGGGAGGAGAAGTTTCAATTGACACTTCGGAAATCCCTGGTGACCCGCAAGCTACTATCAATAAAATGCGACAGGTTCGGAGAGCTGCTTTAGCACCGGTAGACCCATCACCCCAGGATAGAAGAGTAGCTTCAACTGCCACAAGCCTAAGCACTAAAGCCATGTCAGAATTAATGATATTAAGAGCAAAAGAAAAAATCGATTCTGATGAAGAAAAAGCCTTTGGGAACATTAAACAAACTGCTGAAAATGCTTACGTACATGTTCAAAAAATGCCTGGGAATCAACAGGAGCCATCATTTAGGATATCAGCATAAAATTTATTTGATAATTTTTGTAATCTCTTTAAAACCATCTGCTTTTGTCGATTTCATAAGTTCAAATAAAATCATTTCAACACTGGTTGTCAACCCGCCGGCCTGATTAATTCGTTCAAGTCCAAGTGCTTTGTTTGATTTGGTTCTCGAAGACACACACTCTGAAATCACTTGCACATTATAACCATCTGCAAGCAGGTCAATAGCTGTCTGGAAAACACAAATATGAGTTTCAATACCTGTCAATAAGATCTGTTTTCTTTTTATAGAACCTAATTTTTCTAAAAATTGATAATTACCACAGCAACTAAAAGTATATTTCGGAATCGGCTCTAAATCAGGCAAAATATCTGCAACCTGTCTGATTGTAGGGCCTAACTTTTCAGGAACCTGTTCCATCCATATGATGGGAACTGCAAGAATGTTCATACTTTTTACAATTATTTCAAGATTTTTATAAAGATTATCTTTATTATGCATCAATGATGCAAGCTTACCTTGAAGATCTATTAAAATCAGAAGAGTATTTTCAATTTCGAACATTTTT
>JAGLLQ010000269.1 GCA_023140455.1 Desulfobacteraceae bacterium
CCTTCAAAAAGAACAACTTCAACGCCGCCTTTTTCTTCAAAACTTGCTTTTACAAGTTCCATCTGACCTCTACCATAATCACCTTTGTCATGGATAAGAGCAACTTTTTTCACTTTAAGTTGTTCTATGGCAATTTGTGTCATAAGCACAGCCTGGGCGCCATCATAGGAAATTGTTCTGAAAAAGTTTGGATTTTCACCGGAAAATGTTAATCCATCATTGGTTGAAGCAGGAGAAACAACAAGAAGTTTTGCATCCTTGTAAATTTTATTAGCAGCCAGCGTAGCTCCTGAACAGACATGTCCGACAATCATTTGCGCACCATCAGAAACAAGTTTCATTGCCATATTTACAGCAACTTCAGGTTTACAAACATCATCACCAATCAGAAGTTCTACTTTTTTTCCAAGGATCCCACCTTTTGCATTAAGGTCATCAACAGCAAGCTCATATCCTCTTACAGCAGAAATACCATAAGGTGCAAGGTCACCGGATACAACTCCACCGGCACCAATTTTAATTGTGTCACCACTAAATCCTGGTGCGGCAACTAATGCTAATGCAAACAACGCAAGTACTAACGATTTTACCAATGATTTCATTTTTAACTCCCCTCGTTAAAATTATTAAGAAACTGCTTTATAACCCATAATAAAAACTAATCATTCCCAATACAGATTTTAAGCAAATATAAGAAAAAGAAATTGTATAGTCAAGTAAAAACTTATAATATCAAAATAAAAAGAACAACATTTTTTTTATGAATGCCATTTAGCGGGTATGGAACACTCTGTTATCTGTAGTCCTTATATTTGATGTTATATTTATCTGCTTTATAGGAAAATTTCCTCACAGTTATTCCAACCTGTCTGGCAGAATTTTTTATATTCCCTTTAGTGTTTTTTAAAGAATCTATTAATATTTTTTTTTCAAATTCAGCAATTGACTGATCAAACAATTGTGTTTCTGTTGTTTTGAGCTTGTTTTCTGTTTGCAGGCTTGGCGGCAGGTGAAAGCTGTGAACAGCCTCATCATTACATAATATAACTGCTCGTTCGATGCAATTTTCAAGTTCCCGTACATTTCCCGGCCAATGATAGGTCATCATCATATCAATGGCAGGGGTTGAAAATCTTTTTATCGTTTTTTTATGTTCTTTAGAATATTTTTCAAGAAAATGATCAGCAAGGAGAATAATATCAGTTTTCCTCATCCTTAAACTTGGTATATAAATAGGGAATACATTGAGTCTAAAATAGAGATCACTTCTAAAGAGCTCTTTTTGAACCAACTCTTCAAGATTACTGTTTGTGGCGGCTATTATTCTTATATCCGTTTTAATTTTTTTTAAGCCACCCACCTGCTCAAATTCTTTTTCCTGAAGAAATCTAAGAAGTTTTACTTGTACGCTTAAGTCCATGTTGCCAATTTCATCAAGGAAAAGAGTCCCTTTGTCAGCCATTTGAAATTTGCCCTTTTTACTGCTTGACGCACCTGTAAAAGCACCTTTTGTATGTCCAAAGAGCTCACTTTCGATCAGGTTAGAAGGAATTGCAGCGCAGTTTAATTTTACAAATGGATTTTTGTTTCTATGACTGTTGTAATGTATGGAATTTGCAACAAGTTCTTTGCCAGTACCACTTTCACCTCTGACAAGTACTGTTGCATTGCTTCTTGAAACCTGGGAAACCATCTGCATAACTTCCCGCATCTTATTGCTGTTGCCAATGATATTTGAAACCTGGAACTTGGTTTCAAGTTCAGTTTTCAGTCGCAGATTTTCCTGATTTAATCTGCTTTGCTCCAGCCTGGAATCATCAAGATTAACTATATGTGGTACAATCATTGTAGCCACTACAGAAAGGATTCTTTCTCCTTTTTTAAGGAAGGTATTACCATCAAAAGACCTGTCTGCGCTTATGGCGCCGATAACTTTCTGTCTTTTTTTAACCGGCATACAAATAAAAGAAAATTCATTATTGTCTTTATTGTGGGAGTTGGTTTTATCAAGGAAAAGAGGGTCTTTACTTATTCTTGGGACAATAGCAGCTTCTCCTTTTTCAATAACTTTTCCAATGATTCCTTCTCCGATTTGATACCTGGTTTTATTAATAACATTTTTAGGAATGCCGTGGGCTACTTCAATCCTGATCTCTTCATTGTCAGGGTCAACAAGGAAAATTATACCTCGTATTAATTTTAAATAATCAGAAAGGACGGAAAGAACTTTGTATAAAGATTGTTTCATGTCTATATGTTCATCAGGTTTATTTAATATCTCGCTGATTTTATAGAGCCATTCAATTTCTTTATTTGTTTCCATTGGATTTTAGTTAATATACCTTATATGATTAAATATTTGATTTAAAATATATATTATGTAACAATAATATTTACAAGAAAATCTTTTTTAAAATATTTATTCCGAACTCTTTAGGTGCCTTATAATGGGGAAATCCAAGAAAACAAACAGTTCATTTAGTATAAAAGATGCTGATAAAAGATTGCAGGTTTTATTTGAAATTTCAAACGCAGTCAATAGTACTACAAATTTAGATGAGCTATATAAAGTTATTCATAAGTCTCTTGAAAAAATTCTAAAAGTAGATAACCTTTATATCTGCAAATATGACATAAAAAAAGATGTCATGGTTTTACCTTATTATATTGATACAAAGGATAAAAATCCTGAATTGATATCAAATTTCAGCAAGACTCCGTCTTTAACCAGAAAAGTAATAGAGACCAAAAAACCGATAATATTCTATAGAGAAGATCTTGAGAAAGAAGAAGTGATCGGTATCACTCCCAAGATATGGCTTGGTTCCCCTTTAATAGTAAAAAATAGAGTTATTGGCGCGATTGTTGTTCAGGATTATATTTCTGAAGATGTATACAAGAAAGAAGATCTTTATATCTTAAATTCAGTATCCCAGCATATTGCCCTTGCTATAGAAAGAAAAGAAAACGATGATACATTAAAAGAGCAG
Source organism: Desulfobacteraceae bacterium (assembly GCA_023140455.1). Next base: position 2,991 of record JAGLLQ010000269.1, read on the forward strand.
GGGGAGGTTTTAGAAAAAATACTTGAATCGTCACCAGTTGGTATCGCTCTTGTTGAAAATCGTACCTTTAAATGGGTGAATAACGAAATTGTAAAGATTTATGGTTATAAAAGCAAAAAAGATTTTGAAAATAAAAGTGTTGAGATGATTTATCCCTCTAAAGAAGATTATAAAAAAGCAGGAGAGATAATAAAAAGTGAATGCAGCAAAAACGGAAAAGCTGATTTCGAGTATAATCACGTCCGTAAAGATAAAACAATTTTTCCAGCACACATTATTCTTAACAGTGCTGACAGAAAAGACCCTTTATCATGGACAATAGCCTCCATTAAAGACCTTTCCGAACAAAAAGTTGCAGAGCAGGAAAAAATTGAACGTGAAAAATTTCAGGGAGTTCTTGAAATGGCAGGAGCTGTTTGCCATGAATTAAGTCAACCACTACAAAGTATACTGGGTTACTCTGAACTTTTAATAATGGAAAGTAATGATGATGACATGACCAATTTTAATAAAAGCCTTGACACTATTATTGAGCAGACTACCAGAATTGGCAAGATTACAAAAAAATTATCCGGAATTACTAAATACAAAACTATTGACTATGCCGGGGATACAAAGATTTTTGATATTTGGGAAGCAGAGAAGAATTCATAAACCATAGATATTCACAAGTTTGATTTTTAGTTTTGAAACTATATTGATATGAACAGACATATTGACCCAGAAAAATTTTTAAAAATTAAAAATGCTGACAAAGTGCTTGAAGTTTTGTTTGAGATTATGACAGCAGTTCATCTTACTCAAAATCTTAACGAGCTGTATAGGGCCATACATAAGTCACTATCCAAAGTCCTAAATGTAGATAATTTTTTTATTGCCAATCACAATATACAAAAAGACTCAATTTCGTTTCCCTATTATGTTGATAGAGTTGATACAGAACTTGCCCCTGAGATTTTTAATTTTAGTAAGACCGGATCTTTAACAGGAAAAGTGATTAAAGACGGAAAGCCTCTGATCTTTTTTGCCAATGAGCTTGTTGAATATAAAAGGAAAAACATGCTATTAAAAAAGCTGCCAATTGGATTGGAATCCAAGGTATGGTTGGGAGCTCCTTTAATAGTTAACAATAGAACAATCGGAGCCGTTGTTGTCCAGAGCTATGCTTCAGAAGACAGGTATGACAAAAGCGACCTGGATATATTAGCAATGATTTCTCAACATATAGCATTTGCTTTGGAGCGAAAAGAAGCTGATGATGCAATAAAAGAGCAAAGACAAGTCCTTGAGAAAATACTTGAATTGTCACCTGTGGGTATTGCCTTTGTTGAAAATCGTATTTTTAAACATGTGAATGATGAATTCGTAAAGATATTTGATTACCAGAGTAAAGATGACTTTAAAAATAAAAAAACAGGTATGGTCTATGCTTCAAAAGAAGATTATTACAGAGCGGGAGAGATTGTTGCTTCAGATTTTGCTTCAAAGAAAAGATCTGATTTTGAATATAATCTTATAAAAAAAGACAAAACGATTTTCCCTGCCCATATTACTATCAATTATTCATTTCAAAAAGATGCTTTGTCATGGGCAGTATCATCAGTTACTGACCTTACCAGAACAGAAAATATCAGAAGAGAAATGATACAACATGAAAAGCTTCAGGGAATTCTTGAAATGGCAGGTGCTATTTGTCATGAATTAAACCAGCCCCTTCATGCTATTCTTGGATATTGTGACCTTTTAATGATGGATAATACAATTGATAAAAAGGAGCTCAAAGAAATTCTTGATGTAATAATCGAGCAGGTAGACAGAATTAACAGGATCACTAAGAAATTATTAAGCATTACAGAATATAAGACATTAAAATATGCAGGTAAGAACAGAATTTTTGATATCTGGAATGCAGGCACTGAAAATGAAGAAGATAGCAAAAACTAAAAATAATGCTTATACAAAAAATGCTGACAGAGCTCTTGAAGCTTTTTTTGAAATTTCCAATGCTGTACATTCAACCACAAACTTAGATGAATTATATAAAGTCATTCACAAGGCTCTTGCCAGGATACTTAATGTAAATAATTTTATTATTTCTATTTATAATGAGGAAAAAGATTCGATCTCATTCCCTTATTACATTGATGAAAAAGACAGCCCTCCTGGAGACTTGGAAAATTTCAGCAAAATCAGATCATTAACCGGCGAAATAATTATTGGTAAAAAACCACGGTTTTTTACCAATCAAGAGATTATTGATTTTGCAAAGAAAAAGAATCAACAAGTAGTGGGTACGATCAGTAAGGTCTGGATAGGCGCTCCTCTGATAGTTAAAAAAAAGGTAATCGGGGTAATCGCGGTTCAAAGTTATACTTCTGAAGATGACTATCAAATAAGCGACCTTGATATTTTAATTTCTGCTTCCCAGCATATTGCCCTTGCCATTGAAAGGAAAGAAGTTGCTGATGCTTTACAAAAACAACGTCAGGTTCTTGAAAAAATAATTGAATCATCTCCTGTCGGTATCACTCTTGTGGAAAACCGTATTTTTAAATGGGTGAATAATGAAATTGTAAAAGTACTCGGGTATAACAGGAAAGATGAGTTTGAAAATAAAAGTGTCGAGATACTTCATGCTTCAAAAAAGGACTATGATCATGTTGGAGAAATGATTAATAAAGATCTTGTATCTAAAGGCAAGGCAGATTTTGAATATAACTTAATGCGAAAAGATGGAAGTTTGTTCCCGGCTCATGTAGTTATTGCTCGTGCTGATATAAAAGAATCATCAATAACAACTGTTGTCATAATTACAGATCTTTCAGCAAGAAGAGATATTGAGGATGCTAAGATTCAATATGAAAAGCTCCAAGGGGTTCTTGAAATGGCAGGAGCGGTCTGCCATGAACTTAATCAGCCACTTCAGGCGATTCTTGGATATGCTGAACTTCTGGTGATAGATCGTGATTCTGATATGAAAGTGGATACTGAAAGGCTTCATAAGATTGTTCATCAGATAACCAGAATAGGCAAAATAACAAAAAAGCTTTCCAGTATTACAAAATATAAAACAGTTAAATATGTCGGGGATGTTAAGATTGTTGATATCTGGGGTTCTGACGAGCCATTATAAAATGCAATCCTGATTTATTAAAGTTGCTTACAGGTCGCTGCTTGATTTTCTTTTTTCAGCAATAGTATCAAGTTTTCTTTCAACAACAGCTCTTAGGCGTCTCTCAGGATCAAATTCTTCTGAGTGATAATTTAAAACCCACCATAGTTCGTTAAGTTTTTTATGATCTTCCTGCCACCAGGATATTGATTCTTCAAGGGCATCTGAGTTTTCAAATTCAGAGTTGATTTTTACATAAAAATCATAAGAATTTTTTCTGGTTACGGGCTTTAAAGATAGAATCGTCACAGTATCACGCTTTATCATGTTTTCTCCTTGTTTTGTATAAACTTTAAGAGAAATTCTGCTTTATTAAAATTGTTATAAATATTTTACTTGGAAAAGTAAAGGTAATAAAAAATAATTCTTCTGAGATGTTGACACACAATAAGTCCTCGCTTACTATCTTGTTTTTATTAATATCTATTAATTCAATAGTATAATTTAAAGGGTTTTATAATGAATAATATTCTGGAGGACTTATCAAAAAAAGCTGCCTATGGAGGCGATAACTGGATTGGACGTAATTTGTCTTCAAAAGAAGAAATAGGAAAGCTTTGGGCTGATTGTGGAATTTGTAATGAATATTCTAAGCTGGAAGCAGTTTTATTACATACACCTGGAGAGGAACTTTTATCTGTTTCTGACCCTGAACTTTTTCATATGCTTGAGTCTGTAAATTTAGAAAAAGCTCAAAAAGAGCATGAGAATATAAAGCAAGCTTATAAGAATATTGGTGTCAAAGTATATGATCTAAAACCTCAATATCTTCCTCCGCCTAATATAATGTTTTTAGCTGATCTTTTTTTTATGACACCTGAAGGCGCTATTCTGGCAAGACCTGCTTCCAATGTCAGAGCAGGTGAAGAAGTCCATGTTGCACGTACTCTTGCAGACTTGAACGTTCCTGTTTTAAAAACAATAAGAGGAAATGGAACTTTTGAAGGAGCTGATGCTGCATGGATCAATTCTGAAACAGTGATTGTCGGGAGAGGTCTCAGGACAAATGATTCAGGCGTTTCTCAGCTTACATCAATCCTTAATGAAATGGGAGTTGATGTTATTGTGGTAGATTTGCCTTATGGTACAATGCATCTTATGGGGATGCTGCGTTTTTTGGATGAGAATCTTGCTGTTGCATGGCCAAAAAGGATTGCATATTCTGCGGTTAAAGTATTAAAAAATAATGGAATCCATGTTGAATTCATACCTGATGAAATCGAAGCAATCTCTGGAATGGCTTTAAATTTTGTCACCACCGGCCCAAAAAGAATTTTAATGCCTCAAAACAATCCAAAAACTCAAACTTTGTATCAGTCCTTGGGAGTTGAGTGCCATACAGTTTCAGTTGATGAATTAATGAAAGCCACTGGCGCTGTGGGTTGTCTTACTGGAATTCTAAAGCGCCAGGCTTAAAGAAGTCTTAGATTGATAATTATTTAGTAAATTATTATTGA
>JAGLLQ010000027.1 GCA_023140455.1 Desulfobacteraceae bacterium
TTTGAAAGATGAACCTCAATAATGGGGATATCAAGCAATAAGAGTGCATCTCTGATTGCAACACTGGTATGTGTATAACCTGCCGGATTAATGATTATTCCATCATGGTTTTGCTGAAAAATATCATGAATTTTTTCAACAATTTCACCCTCATGATTAGACTGGAATGTTTCAAGCGTAACGCCCAGAGTTTTTGCCCTGTTTTTTAAATCAGCATTAATATCTTCAAGGCTTTTTTCACCGTATATTTCAGGCTCTCTTTTGCCAAGCATGTTAAGGTTGGGTCCATGAATAACATGGACCCGAATATTTTTTTGTTTAACCATTTTTATTTTGGTTATACCTTTTTAAGCTTATATTTTTAAACTTCAACTGAAAAACCAAGATTAAATGCCTTAAGGTTCATCTCAGTAAATGCTGGTTTTGTAACTCTTTTTATTGCCTCTTCCATTGTTTCTTTTGTAAAAGGAATCCCTTTTGATTTTAAAAGAGCTCCAAGAAGTACAATATTCATTGTTAAAGGGCTACCAGCTTCTTTTGCAAGCTTCATAGCATCAAATGCTAACAGGGATGCTGTTTCCTGTTTTATAACTTTTTTCATTTCTTCAATCTTAGGATAAACACCTAAACCGATAGCTACAGTAAAAGGTGGTAAAGGTGCAGTATTTGTAACAACTCTTGTATTCTTACTGCATCTTGGAAGTGCTCTTAGAGTTTCAGAAGGTTCAAATCCTAACAATACATCAGCTTCGCCATCTGTAATAAGAGGGCTTGCCGATTCACCAAATACTATAGAAGACTCAACAATACCACCACGTTGAGCCATCCCATGTATTTCACTCATGCGCATTGGGATATCAGAGAGAAGGGCAGCTTCACCAAGAACTTTTGATGCCAAAAGGTTCCCTTGTCCTCCAACTGCTACAATTATTAATCTATTTGTTTCCATTTTATATATAATCCTTTGTTTGTATTATTATTGCTTTAAAGGCACAATAGCATGTTCTGGGCAGATTTGAGCACATACAGCACAACCCACACATGTGGTCGGATCAATATTCACCCTGTCATTTTCAATAAAAAATGATGGGCATGCTATTGAATTTATACAGTCTCTGACGTTAGTACACTTGTCATTGATTTTAAATGGGCGAATTTTTTTCATTTTTAAACTTTTAACCATAATCGCACATGGCTCTTGTGAAATTATTACTGAAACACCTTTAAAGTTGAGAGCTTCTTTCATCAGCTCAATACTTTTTCTGACTTTAAAAGGTTTTAATATAGTCACATGTTCAACACCAATTGCTCGTACAATCTTTTCAATAGAGAGCCTGTTGTAGCCTTTAAAATTGAATGCTTCCATATCAACACCAGGATGTGGCTGGTGTCCTGTCATAGCTGTAATGCCATTTTCTAATATGATAAGAGTCAGGTTATGATTGTTAAATACTGCATTTACAAGACCTGTCATTCCTGAATGAAAGAAAGTTGAGTCCCCAATAACCGGGACAACTTTTTTATCTGTTACTGTAGAAAAACCACAGGCAGAACTAATGGATGCACCCATGTCTAAAACAAAGTCACCAGTGTTAAGAGGCGGTAAAAATCCTAATGTATAACAGCCAATGTCGGAAGGCACAATAAGAGGCATATCCATTTCTTTTGCAGCTGTTTGCAGTTCATAGAATGTTGCTCTATGCGAACAACCTGAACATAAGTTTGGAGGTCTCTGAGGAATTTTAGGGTGTTTGGAATTATCAATATTAACAGGTGCTTTATAATCAATGCCAAAAAAAGATGCCATTTTTTCTCTTACAAGCCCTGGATTGTATTCATATAAGCGGGAAAAAAGTTCATTACTTTTTCCTGCAATAGTTGTAGTTATTCCTTCTTCCTGGGCAAAAGCTTTAATGGTTTCTTCCATAACAGGCTCGCCTTCTTCAACTACTAAAACTTTGTCACATGAGCCTACAAATTGTTTTATCAATTTACCAGGCATTGGATTTGAAAGACCGAGACGCAGAATTTTTGCCTTACCTTCAAGGCTAAGATCTTTAATAGCGTCAGCAACATACAAGTAGCTTACCCCATTACATATAATCCCAAGTTTACCTTCACCTTCGATAAAGTTTTCTTTACAATCTTCTGAAATAGCAAGGGTTTTATCTATATTTTCAAGGAGTTTTACATGAAGATTTCTTGATACTGCAGGGATTGTAACATATTGTCCAGGGTTTCTGCTGAAATCACCTTTTGTAACTCTTTTTTTCATCGGTCCAAGATTTACAAAGGCACTTGAATGATTAATTCTGGTTGTAGTCCTTAAAATGACAGGCTCTCCAACTTTTTCAGAAAGTTCAAAAGCATATTTTGTCATCTCTTTTGCCTCTTGTACTGAAGAAGGCTCAAGTACAGGAAGACCACTAAGTTTGCCGTAATATCTGTTATCTTGCTCATTCTGGCTTGAAAACATATATGGATCGTCAGCAGTAAGGATGACAAGCCCGCCTGTTATTCCAATATATGCAAGTGTCATTAAAGGGTCGGCAGCAACATTCATACCAACATGTTTCATCATACACATGGTTCTGACACCGGAAACAGCAGCAGCTGCTGCAACTTCAAGAGCAACTTTTTCATTGGTACTGTATTCAAAATAAAGATCTGATTCCATTGACATCTGAAAAAGATTAAGTGAAATTTCAGAAGATGGTGTGCCAGGATAAGTTGTTGCAAAGGCAACACCAGCTTCAATAGCTCCTCTGGCAATTGATTCATTACCAAGAAGCATTATCTCCTCGCCGGGAGAATCATTTAAAAGTTTATGCATTTGTCCTCCTTAATTTTTAGCATATAGTTTTTCTGCATCAACAATAGATCCAGCATATCCTTGAAATCCTTCAATATCCTCACATGAATTAACTGAGGTAGAAGCAAAGAATCCTTCTACCATGGTTTTATCACCATGTTTAATTAATCCCATGAAAAGAACAGGCACTAAAGAGATTCCGTTTTTTCCTGTTTCTACTGCAAAATCATGTGGTTTATCACTATGATATACCGCAAATAATTCTTTTTGAGCAGGCATGATCTGAACAATCTGGGGATGATCATGATGCTCATGAGAGTGCGTATGTTCGCCGCAATGGTTGCACATGTTAATCACCTTTCTTTAATATTTTTACGGCCGCTTCAAGGGGTTCCCTTTTCAACCCTTTCTGAATAGATTTCAGGGATACCGGCTTGAATAATTTTTCTTGCAGCCTTTTTATTATTATATGTCACAGAGCGTGGTTCTATAGTTCTTTCCTTAGAATCCCAGATCACATATCTTGCATTAATACTGTTCCCCCGAGGTTGTCCCACACTACCTGTATTTACAATATAGCTATTATTTTTGTCAAGGCTAAGCTTGGTTTTATCCATTCCTGTAATTTTTATTTGCCCATTACAATTTTCGTACAGCCACAAATGGTGGGTGTGTCCTATAAAAGAAATCTGTTCAGGAATGCTTCTCATCCTTAAGGCAAGATCGCTTTTTGATTCATGTGTGACATACCTTGTGACTGAATCTGGCGGTAAACCATGCACAAATCTACAATTATAACGAATAATAAATTCATTAAGGTTTGAGATATATTCTAAAGATTCTGATGAGAGCAGACCTTTGTTAATTAAAAGTGCTTTTTTTGCCCGTTTATTAAAAGTTATTAGATAAGTATCTTCAATACATGCATATTCGTGATTTCCCAGAACAGATTCTATATTATTTTGTTTGATTGTTTGAATGACTTTTTCAGGATCAGCGCCATATCCAATATTATCACCAAGGGAAATTATTTCATCAACTGCAACTTTTTTAATATCTTTTAATACGCTTTCAAGTGCTTCAAAGTTACTGTGAATGTCTGAAATAATAGCAAGTTTCATGATTTGAATTTTTCAATCTCATTTTTGCTAAACCCGTAAACAGAGTTACAGTGATGGCATGTAATTTCAAGTGGGAATGAAGATTCAGATAAGATATCATCAATATCTTTTTTAGGAAGTTTTGAAACATAGTTACTCATCTTTTTTTTGCTGCATCTGCAAAAAAATTCAACTCGTCTGTTCCCAAGAAAGACAGGGTTTAGTTCTTCAAAATTATTTAGTATTAGATTTTCCGGCGCTGTTTTTTCAATAAAAATTTGATCAGTTATGTTTTGAAGAATTCCTTCAGCTTTTATCAATTTATTATCATCCGCATCTGGCATTGCCTGTAGAAAAATTCCACCTGCCCCTTTGACTTCACCTTTTGAATCAAAATTAATGCTCAACTTGAACCCGGTTGGAGTTTGTTCAGACTGGAGAAAATAATTTGCAAGATCTTCTGCAATACTTCCATGTTCTATCATAATCTTGCCTGAATACGGTGCTTTTGCATCTTCAAGGTATTTGGTAACAGTTAGAAAGCCCGCGCCAAAAAATTGAGATAAGGATTTTACTTTTTCAGGATTTTTAATATCAATTCTGCTATTTTTAAGGAAACCTCTTACTTCTCCATAAACATTTGATTCAACATCAAGCCCTTTTATCGGACCAGAACATTTTATGCTTAGGTTTATCCTGTCATTCCCTTTTAGATTTGATGTAAGTAGCGCTGCTGCAATGTATGCATGCCCAAGCAGCAGAGTCTCGACAACGCCAAGGTCATGGTTTGCACGCATTTCATTTATCATGCGGGTGCTTTTTATAATTGCTCCCCTGATTGAGCCATCTGCCATGAGAAAGGAATAAAGTCGGTCTTTTTGTGCAGCTTTTAATTGTTCTTTAGTGCTGTTGTCAAATATATCTTTTTTAATCATTAGTATTATATTGTATTACTGGAATTTATTATCTTTTTACAATTATTTAAAATTGTTACCAAAAATCAGAATATCATGGAAAAAGGAAAATTAACAGAAAAGTTTATCTGTTATTGCTGAGAAAGACTCCAAAAATTATAATACTTGCATGGCAGTTAATGTCCAGATATTATATCTGTTGCTGAATACTATCAATGCAGTTATGGTTGGCGACAATGGCAAATGAGTTCAAAGGCCATGCAATTCAAAGGATAGAGAAGAGAAAATAAAAAAAGATTTATTTAACATTTTTCACCTCATATTAGTTTTTAGATTGAGTCAAGTTTACTGAAAACATTGGAGTGAAATTGGGAGAAGGTTGACTCCTGTTTATAATTATCTTGACATAACCTTAATATAATATAAGCTTTTTTTGAGGGGGGATTTATGGATTCGACTAATACATTTAATACGTCTTTTTTATTTTGGCAGAAATGGCTTGTGGTGATAAGCTGTGCTGGTATTGTACTGGGTTTTTTATTCCCATTTTTAAGCAGTGTAGACTTTATTGCAGCAGGTTATAATCAAGCCCTAGCTGAAGCATTTTTTGGGCAAAAACAATTACCCGAAAATGTATTGATTTATAATCAATGGGTCTGGGCAATGCTTGGCGCAGTAATCAGTGCCTGGAGCATTTGTTTGCTTTTTCTTGCACTTTACCCATTCAGGAATCGTGAAAAGTGGGCATGGTATTGCATTGGAAGCAGCATGATAGTAACTTTCATTATTGATGCAGGCGTCTCAATATATTTTAAATTTTATACAGAAATTATTGTTGCATTATTGTGGTTTGTCAGTGGCATTATTCCAATAATAGCAACGTATAAATCCTTTTTTACTTCAGGCATCAGTATAAGAAGCAACCACAAGAATTGATAGTTTGTTTTTGGTGTCGTTGTTTAAGAGGGCATGGACATCACCTTTTGGAATAAAGATGGCGTCACCTTTTTTTACTTCTTTAGTATCGTTCCCTACCAGCATTTCTCCTTGCCCATCTAGTATATAATAGATTTCTTCATAGGGATCTATATGGGGTTCTATTCTTTTTGATGGCTTAAGATCAGCATGTGCCATAAAGAGCATGCCTTTAAGCTCACGATCTGTTAACAGCATGGCTGCATCAGCACCTCCATGGGCTTTATATAAACCTTGCTGGACTTGTTTTTGTTTGAAATTTCTTACAATCATTTTACAAATCTCCAATAATTGAATAACTTACATCTGTTTAAAAAGATGAGAATAAGCCCTGCTTACTATTACACTTCTGTCGGTATTGTTAAACATAACAACTAATTGGTTTGAAAAGGAGCGGGTAACTTTTTTGATTTTATCAATGTTTATGATTGATGATCTGTGTACTCGCCAGAATTGCTCGGGATCAAGTTCTGTCTCAAGTTCTTTTATTGTTTTTTTAATTAAAAATTCTTTTTCTTCAGTTTTTACTGTTGTATATTTATCTTCTGCCATGAAAAAAAGCACTTCTGAGACAGGAATAAATCTGATTTCTGTTCCGGTTTTTACTTTTATTAATTGAAGGAAGGAAGACTTCTCGTCTTTTTTAAGCTTGTTGATTATTCTCACTATCTTTTCTCCGGCATGTGGGGGATCATCATCAGATAAAAATTTTTCTTTTAAGCGGTTAATAGTTTTTAGAAGCCTTTTTTCCTCAAAGGGTTTTAATATATAATCCAAAGCTTCGTTCTCAAATGCTTCTACAGCGTAACTATCATAAGCTGTAACAAAAACAACTTTACAAATTCCGTCTATTTCTTTTGCAACTTCAATACCTGTCAAGCCGGGCATTTTAATATCTAAGAATGCCACATCCGGCCTTATTTTTTCTATTAAATCAACAGCTTGTTTGCCATTACAGGCTTCGCCAGAAATCAATAATTCAGGCCACAATTTGTTTAATGCTTTTTTTAAACTCTTTAGCAGGTTTTTTTCATCATCTGCTATAACTGCTCTTGGGCTTTTCATAATGGAACCTTAATAATTGCTTTTGTGCCACATGGTTCATTTTCTTTGATAGTCAGCTTAGCTTCATTGCCATATAAATTATTTAATCTCTGACTCACATTATTTATACCTATACCAATTTCACTGTTTGTATCAAGCCCATACCCTGTATCAGAAATATCAATTATTAAAAAATTGTCTTTAATAGAGCATTTGATTTCGATTTTTCCTCCTTCAATTTTCGGTTCTAATCCGTACTTGATGGCGTTTTCAACCAAGGGCTGTATGATTAAGGGTGAAAAAGAAATCCTTTTTATTTTTTCATCTGCAATAATTTCATAAGAGAGTCTTTCTTCCATTCTGATTTTATAGATATTAAGATAATGCCCTACAAGTTCTATCTCTTGAGATAAGTTTATTGTTTCCTGCCTTGTTCGATGAAGTGATATTTTTAAAAATCCGTTCAGTTCATCAAGCATTAATTTCCCTTTTTTAGTATCTTCATCTAATAAGGATTGTAAATTCGATAGAGTATTAAAAAGAAAATGTGGTTCAATCTGTGCCTGAAGGCTTTTAAGCTCTTCTAAGGCTGCCTGCTTTTCAATTGTGAGCCTTTTTATCTTTTCTGTCTGAAGCCGGGTTTCATAATCTTTAAATTTTGCTAATGATAAAAGAAAATATGTGATGGGTATCGCAAAAAATACACCAAGCAAAAAATTTTCATTAAAAGAACTTTGGAAATATGAGAAAAATGGTTTGTCATATTTAAAATATAAAAAAAGTGCTCCAGTAGCAGCGCCTGACATTGCGCCTGTAACCAATCCTATAGTTAATTTTAAAAAGAGCAGTTTTTTGGTGTTTATTTTTGTATGGGAAAGTGTCATTACAATAAAAAAACATATTGAAAGACCAATGCACTGAGATACGATCCAGAGATCAAAAAAAAGGTTTTCTTTTAGTAGCCAGAACTTGAGAATTAATGCAATCAGTGTATTAAATACTGCTGTAGCGGCTAAGTCTTTCCCAATAGCATTTTGTTTTAAAATTTTGATGTCCATTTCAGTACTCATGGTTTTCCAATCTATTTTATTGTTTTAAGACATTATAATAAAGAACCTGCTAACAGGCAAGGCAGCCTGTCTGATAATTATGCCATTCATCATATTTTTTATGCCATATATCTAAACAAGATTGATCTTCAATAAAAATCACATATCATGTCCCTCAGAAACAAAGGATACTTTTTATGAAGACTAATAAAAAATTAAAGGAGAAACAGGATGGAAAACAAAATAAAACAGAGCTTAGTTATTTTTTTAATGGTTTTATGCCCTTTTACAATTTTCGCAACTGAAACACTTGAAACATCAGTTGAAAATAAGGTTGAAGCAGGGGACCTGGTTGTTACTATTACAGGTTTTGAGACAAGTGAAGGTGAGGCAAGGATTGCGATTGTGAATTCTGAAGTTAATTATAATGAAAGTAATAATTGTAGACAAAAAATAGTGCCGGTTAAAGATAAAAAGGCTCAATATATTGTAAAGGATCTTGAATTTGGAGAGTATGCAGTTAAAGTCTTTCATGATGAAAACAGTAATGGAGAACTCGACACAGCAATGTTTGGCATACCCATAGAAGCTTATGGATTTTCAAATAACGCAAAAGGGAAGTTTGGTGCCCCGGCTTTTTCTAAAGTTGTATTTAAGTTCAATACTTCAGAACAAGAGATTTTTATTGAGATTAAGTAGTAAATAAAAAGGAAGAGGTGAAAATGGAAACATTTAAAGGTATAACAAGGCGGTCTTTCCTGAAAATACTCTTTATGTCAGGTTCGGCTGCTATGATTGACTGGACAGAATTAGGTTTACTTGCATCTGAGATATCAAACAAGAAAGATTTTCCAGTAGTTGTGATTGGTGCAGGTTTAGGTGGCCTTGTGTCTGCTGCATATCTTGCAAAATTCGGGTTTCCTGTTACTCTTATTGAGCAGCACTTGATCCCTGGTGGATATGCTACTTCCTTTGAAAGAAAAGCAGGAAAGTTTGAGTTTGATGTTTCTTTGCATGCTACAGTTGCAGAAAATGCAATACCCCAGAGGATTTTGTCAGATCTTGGTGTGTGGGATGATCTGAAAGTTGCCTACACACCTGAACTGCGTAGAATAATTGGTCCCGGGTTTGATGTTACATTGCCTGCAAAAAATCCGGGATTAGTCAAGAAAAGGCTTTCAGATGTCTTCCCAAATGAAAAAACAGGGATATATAGTTTTTATTCACAAATGGAACAGGTGATTGAAGAACTCTGGGGAGCAAGTTCTTCTAAAAGGGCTATGATAAAAAAACTTGAAAAGCTCTCTCTTGATCAATGGATGTCCATGCATGTGAACAATCCCGAGCTTAAAAAATGTCTTTCTATCTTTTGTGGATATTACGGAACTGCACCATCAGAAACCAATGCATTATTTTATGCAATTGCAACAGGAGAGTATCTTGTTTTTGGCGGGCAATACTATAAAACACGCTCTCAGGATTTGAGCAATGCCCTTGCCGAGGCAATTTATGCTAAAAACGGGCAAATACTTTTTGATACTGAAATTGAGGAGATACTGATATCAAAATCAGTATCTTCAAAGAAAGATGAAAATTTTATAGATGGTGTAAAAGATTCAGATGGCAATATTTTTCCTGCAAAAGCTGTAATTGCAAATTCAAGTGTTCCTGTTATTTTTGAAAAAATGCTGCCAAAAAATGCAGTGCCAAAGGATTATTTAAAGAATGTTAAAACACATAGGAAATCGCTTTCAAGCTTTGTTGTATGGCTCGGGTTAAATAAAGAAATCAATAATGTTAAGGATTATGAAATTGAGATTGATGTGGGTAAAGATGCAAAATACGATAAAGATCGACTCTTTAAAGGCGATTATATTGGATCAGGTTTTGGAGTAACAATATATGATAATTTGTTTAAAGGGTATTCACATCCTGGAACATCTACAATGTCGATTATGTCATTTGCTGATTATGAGTTTTGGAAGAAGTTTGAAAAAGACTATTTTAACGGAAACAAAGATGCATATAATCGTAAAAAACATCAGCTTGCAGAAATCTTAATTAAGAAAACTGAAGA
>JAGLLQ010000270.1 GCA_023140455.1 Desulfobacteraceae bacterium
GAAGCACCTTCAAATGCAGGACCGGTTGCACATGAAGTTGCAAAAAACCTGTCTTTTCCTTTTAGCATCAGTTCCCCGTTGGTACCTAAATCCACAAGAAGAGTGCCTTCAGGTTGATTTTCAAGGTCAACAGCCAGGGCTGCACTAAGGATATCTCCTCCAATAAAGCCTGATACCTGGGGCAATATTTGAATGGGAAAATCTTTTATTTTAAAACCCACATCCTTTGAACGAATATTCCTTACTTTATAAAAAGCCGGCTTATAAGGAGAAACTCCAATTGGTTTGGGATCGACACCAGCCAATATATGGATCATGGTTGGATTCCCGACTGTCACCATTTGAGAAATCATTTCCTCTTTAAGATCAAGGGATAGTAAAAGTTCTTTGATCCCCCATTCTATTGCCTTGACAACCAATTTTTGCAAATGTTCAAGGTTTTTCTCGTCCTGGCCAATGGCACCAATCCGACTCATGACATCATCTCCATAAAGGGCCTGGGGATTTTTTACAGCTAATGATGAAAGTACCTTGCCAGAGTTTATGTTACAAAGGTATACGGCAATGGTTGTTGTACCAAGGTCTGTAGCAATACCATAGCAATCTTTGCCATCAACAACTTTGAACCTGTCCTTGAATACTGTGGGAAGAGATACGGGCGGTTTGCTGATTATATGAGATGACAGCATGGATAATTCCGGGATCTCAATGGTGACATCTTTAGAAATAGTGAATGTACAGGCCTTTTTCAATTCGAAATCACCATTTTCTGCAACAACCCTGACCTTGCATTTTTTGCAGACACCTTTGCCGCCGCAGTCAGACCTTAAAAAAATACTTTTATCCATAAGCGATTCTATCAGGCTTCTTCCGGGTTTTGCTTCAATCTGTCGGTCATGGGGTAAAAGATGAATATTACATTTCTTATTTGACATTTGGATCCCTTAATCTGCTATAATATTTTGTTTCATTGGACATTCATGATTTTTAGAGCAAACCTGACAGGTTGTTCCAACCTGAACAGCATCATATCCTGGTCCTGAACCAATCAGACAGGAAATTGTTTTAAAGGGAGAAAGTACAGCATCTTCTCTAATTTTTACATTGATTTTTTCAAGGGGTAAAAGAGAGCAGAGTTTTATCTGCTCTTTTAAGTCCCATCCATGAACTGAACCCGGGCTTAAAAACGGGCTTACACCCCACCCTAAATCTTCGGCATGTTTCTCAGCTGTTTTTTTGATAGTTTTACCGACTTTCTCAAGAACAATCAAACCAATAAGATCAAGAAAATAGGCTTCCAGCAGATTTCCTTTAGATGAGGCGTTGTTTGATTCTTTCTCAAGCTCCGGCCCTGCTGTATAAACAGATATAAGAGCATGTCTGGCATGTTGTAAAAGATGAAAAGAATGCCCGAAATCAAAATCCACATGACTGCCCGAGCTTTGAGTGATACGTCCTGAGTTATCTTTGCCAATAGTTTCAAATTCAAACCATTGGTATATGGCCATAGGTTTCCATATGCCCTTGACCTTATCCACTGTTTTTTCAGCGATTTTAAAAATTCCAGGGCTATTACCTGAAGTTTGAATCTTTTGCGCAAGATCCTGAGAAGTCACATCAACCTTTATATGAGAAAGCACATGAAGCTTTTTATCAGTGATTTCCAAAATTCAGACTGCCCTTTTGATCTAAGGTTAAAGTTTGAGTCAGGCTTTAATTTCCCCGGCTCTGACAGATTTTAAAAAATTCATACAATAACTGTCATTCCCGGCAATCATTTCTCCGGTTTTTAAAACAGCCATAATATCCTTGTCTAATGGGTCCATTATAGCAGAATCAAATCCATTGGCCATCATCATTAATAAAAAACTTCGATTGATGATTT
>JAGLLQ010000271.1 GCA_023140455.1 Desulfobacteraceae bacterium
GCAGACCATAGGATATATTAGAAAGGCCGCCTGTTGTGTGGACGCCCTTAAGATCTTGCATAATTATTTTTACAGCTTCCATAACCATTGTACCATTGTTGCTGTCAACGCTTATTGGCTGGATTAATGGATCTATAAAAATATCATCCCTTTTCATACCGATATCTTCAAGTTCCTTGACCATGGTTTTTGCACGATTAATAATATCTTCTGAACTTTTTGGCATACCAGAATCATCCATGCACAGGGCAATTATCTTACAGTCTTTGCCTTTCAGAAAAGGAATCATGGCATCAAACCGTTCTTTTTCAAGGCTGATGGAATTTACCATGGGAGACTTTTTTACCATGGTATAGGCCATTTCCAAAATCTTCGGGTCAGGGCTATCCAGGCAGAGAGGAAGGTCTGTTGCCTCCTGTACTACTTCGACCAGCCATTTCATGTCTTCTTCTTCGTGACCAATCCTGGCACCCGCGTTTACATCAATATAAGCTGCACCGCATTCAGTTTGGTTTTTTACATCATTTGTGATGTATTGCGAATCCCTTTTTTCTACAGCCGCCTTTACTTTTCCCAAAGTGGTATTGATTCGTTCTCCAATAACTTTAAACATACTATTATCCTTTGCAATTTAAATTGGTTTTAATATTGATACCATAATATATTTTTCAGTAATTGATATATCAGTTATTAAAGTTAAAATAGTTATTTATATATTTTAAGTTTTCAAAAGTCAATTCTATAACCAGCAACAATTAAATTATTGATAATATAGATTTTTGTGCTATATATAGACAAACTTGCCTGCAGGACAAGAATAAACAGGAGGGAATGAATGCCTAAGAAAACAGGGAATGCAACAAAGCATATCATATATAGAAGGATCAGATCCGATATCATTACAGGTGCAAAAAAACCAGGCGAAAGACTCTCTATTGATGTTTTAAAAAATGAATTCGGGACAAGTGTCACCCCTGTCAGAGACGCCTTACAGATGCTCAACCAGGAAGATCTTGTGACAATAAAACCCAGATCCGGTTATTATGTTACCCTTGTTTCTTTAAAAGAACTCAATGATATGCTTGAGCTCAGGCAGATTCTTGAACTTGCTGCTGTGGAGCGCGCAGCTGAAAAAATAACTCATGAACAGATTGCCGTTCTTGAAAATGTGCATGCAGGTTATACAAATGAAGAAAATGAGACTTATTCGCGATACACCGAAGAAAATCAGGATTTTCATTATCTGGTTGCCAAAGCATCAGGCAATCAAGAGCTTGCCCGGCAGATAAAACATTTACATGACCGCCTTGCCAGGTTCGTGGTTATTGTTCGTTCCGGCAAATACATGATTGATATCCATATGCGCTTAATAAAAAAATTAGAGGCCCATGACCCCGTGGGTGCAAAGAAAACATTGCAAAAAGAGCTTGATGAAGGAAGAAGAGCCATCATGGACAAAATTATGCAGGAAGAAGCAGGTTTCTGGCACCTGGGAACAGGAAGCAAATCTTTTCAGCCATCCTTGTAAAACCCGCCCGTTTTCTTTTATTAAGAAACAAAATTAATCATTTCGATTCTATTTTTAACAAATAAAATCTCATATTTTCAATTTAAGATTAATAATTAATAAGATTGAAAACTTAAAACTATAATATAAAAATTGATGATACCACTTTATAATATCGATTTTAATACTGATTGGATAGAGATATGAATTTAAAGTATAATATCAAATTTACGAAGCAGCATCGTCCACCTAAAAAAAGATTATATAATTAATAAAATCAACCATATAATACGGCAGTTAATGTTTGTAGGACTGACCATATAATATAACTGATTGAATTAAAAAAATACTTGACTTCAAAAGCTATAATAAATAAAGTGACAATTGGTGATACCAATTAAAGGGTAGGCAATGAAAACTAAAAAAGTAACCGCAGCTGATGGTCTCCAGCAACAATTGGAAGAAGCGCTATTGAAGCGTCAATACTCACCCGGAGATCGCCTGCCTTCGGAACGTGAAATTATGAAACAGTTTAAGGTTGGCCGGGGGACTGTCAGGGCAGCTTATCGTTCATTGCAGCAAAAGGGTTTGATAGAGATCAGACATGGCGGAGGGGCCTTTGTACAAGAGATTGACAGTTCAGTGGTAGGCGACACAATATCTACTCTCATACGTCACCGCCGAATTTCCACACAACATATGCAAGAATTCAGGGAAGCCATTGAAATCCGTTGCGCAGCCTATGCAGCAGAACGGGCCACCAAAGAACAGATCAGCAACCTTAAATTTTTGTTTGGTCAGATGGAAGGCATGCTTAGGCCCTCAGGTAGTTGGAATTTGCGATTCTATGAGTTGGAACTTAAACTGCACACTGAATTAGCAAAAATGTCAGGGAACCCAATGTTTGAATGGGTTGCCAGTACTTTTGAGCAAAATGCCGAGGGTTTCAGTGATATAATTGCCCAACACCTGGAAGCACCAGCGGAGGTTCTCAGGGATTGGCGCAATTTTATCCAGGCAGTTGAAAACAGAGAGGTTACCAAGGCATCAAGAATAATAGGATCACATATTTTCCGATTCGGAACAATACTCGAAGATCTTAAACAGAAAAAAAAATTAGGCCATAGTTTCAAAGATTGAACGATATAATAAAAACTTAACATATTTAGAGGAAAAAAATGACTGATTTCAATGCAATGATAGATGCCCTTGTTTCCTGTGATACCGGCAAAGTGACAGGTCTTGTAAATGATGCTCTGGCACAAAATATTACAGCCTCAGACATTCTTAACAACGGCCTGATCGCCGGGATGGACATTGTGGGTGAAAAAATGGAAAGCGGTGATATGTTCATCCCTGAAGTCCTCATGGCAGCACAGGCAATGGCAAATTGTGTAACCATTCTCAAGCCTTTGCTGGGAGAAGATGAATCAGCCACCAGTGCCTCTGTCGTCATTGGAACGGTCAAGGGCGACCTTCATGACATTGGCAAAAATCTGGTGGCAATGATGATGGAGAGTGCGGGCCTGGAAGTTCACAATCTTGGAGTGGATATTGCTCCTGATGTTTTTGTAGCCCAGATCAAAGAAAAAAATGCTAAAATTGTTTGCCTGTCAGCCCTTTTGACCACCACCATGCCCATGATGAAGCAGACAGTGGATGCAATTGTGGAAAGCGGGTTACGGGACCAGGTTAAAATCCTTGTAGGCGGGGCACCAGTTACACAGGTGTTTGCCGATGAAATTGGGGCCGACGGATTTGCAGCAGATGCCGGCTCTGCTTCAAAACTTGCCAAAATGCTTGCAGCCTGAATCAAGGAAAAACTAAAACCATTTGAAAAAATTTTAGAAAGGATCAATTTAAAAAATGATTGTAAAAAAAATGAAAAGGATAGAGAATGGTATACATTGGTTAAGCAATTCCCTTTTCGATCCTATGTCAGTTAGGAAAAAATATGAGATATAAGTAAATCATGCAACATATATGACGACCTTTAACATGTGCAACAATTAGTTATTATTTTTAAATTTTTTGATTTACAAACTTTAATAATTTTGGGAGGAATTAAACCATGACCGAAAAAAAAGACAACTCATCAACTAAAAAAGTACACCCCGGTGTTAAGGAAATGGAAAAAAGCCTTGCTGACGGTAAATGTTCCCGCCGAGAATTTTTACGGACAACAACCTTATTGGGTATATCTGTCACAACTGCCTTTGGTCTTGCCAACGCAATACTTGGTAAAGATATTTTACCTGATCTTATTTCTACTGCCCATGCAGGTCAGAAAAAAGGTGGGGTATTAAAATTTGGTATGCAGGTAATGGAAATGGTTGATCCGGCTACATTTTCCTGGGACCAGCCATCAATTATTTCCAGGCATGTTGTTGAGTACCTGGTTGAAACAGGACCTGATAACATCACAAGACCAGCTCTTGCTGAAAGCTGGAAAGCTTCTGATGACCTTAAAACGTGGACATTTCACCTTAGAAAAGGCGTTAAGTGGTCAAATGGTGATAATTTTGGTGCTGATGATGTGGTGTTTAACTTTACAAGATGGCTTGATCCTAAAACCGGATCATCCAACCTCGGATTGTTCAATGCCATGCTGGAAGAAACCGGTA
The DNA here is from genome assembly GCA_023140455.1 of Desulfobacteraceae bacterium. The sequence goes on from JAGLLQ010000271.1 coordinate 4,132, forward strand.
AAAAGGATAAAAAAGGCAATCCCATTAAACGCATGATAAAAAATGCGGTTCAAAAAATAGATGATTATACAGTGCAGCTTAATCTGAATGCTCCAGTGTTGTCCATCCCGGAAAATCTTTATAACTATCCAACTGCCATTGTTCACCGTAATTTTGAAAAAGATGGCGGAAATTTTTCTAAAAATCCTGTCGGCACAGGACCTTACGCTCTTGCAAAATTGAAAGTTGGAGAGATAGC
>JAGLLQ010000272.1 GCA_023140455.1 Desulfobacteraceae bacterium
ATACTTGCAGTAAAACCCTGGCTTGAGCTCACAGGAACAGGCAATAATCTTAAGCTTGTAATTAATAATAAATCTATTAAGCTGAAAGAAGACCCTTTTTATATAGTTGATCAACTAATTAAGCATTTTCATCTTCCAAGCCTCAGTCTCCAAAATTCTGTACCCATATTGCCAGTCATTTCCGGACTTTTTGGATATTTTTCCTATGACTTAAAAAATAAAATAGAGAACCTCCCTCAGACCTGCATTGGGACAGAGCTCCCTGATATTTGCCTTTATGCTCCTTCAGCTATTTTAATTCATGATAAAGAAAAAAATGATACCAACCTTTTAATACCATGTTTTGATATCGCTTCTACTGAATATACTGATAAGATTCGGGAGTCTTTCTTGAAGCGATTTCACAAAAAAGCTCCTGAAGTTAAACATGAACATGAAAATCTACAAAACAATAAAACAGGCTTAAAATCTACATTTTCAAAAGACGAATATATAAAAAAAGTAAAACAGGTTATACAATATTTAAAGGCCGGGGATATCTATCAGGCAAACTTATCCCAACGGTTTGAAACAAATTTTTCAGACAACCCCTTTACCCTTTTTAAAAAGCTTTATAAAAAAAATCCAGCCTCTTTTTTTGCATATATTAATGCCGGAAATCATCAGATACTATCCACCTCACCTGAAAGGTTTATTCAACAAGAGGGCAGGAAAATAGAAACAAGACCTATAAAAGGCACTATTGCCAGAGGCAGAACAAAAAAAGAAGATAAAGAAAATGCAGCAACACTGAGTTCAAGCATAAAAGATGATGCCGAGCTTACAATGATTGTTGACCTCATGCGCAATGATCTTTCACGGGTAGCTGAAGCTGAATCAATTATTGTAGATGAGCATAAAAAACTTGAACCCTATGACAATGTTTTTCATCTTGTTTCAATTGTAAAAGGATTACTTAATAAAAATAAAACTTCAGTAGATTTTTTAAAAGCATCCTTCCCGGGTGGTTCTATCACAGGATGCCCAAAAATAAGAGCCATGGAAATAATTGATGAGCTTGAGCCGATACAAAGGCACGTCTACACAGGTTCAATTGGATATTTAAGTTTCCATGACACCATGGATTTATCAATTGCCATAAGGACTGCAACTATTTTCAACAAAAAGATATCATTCTCTGTTGGAGGAGGTATTATCTTTGACTCTGATCCTGAAAAAGAATATCAGGAAACACTTGATAAAGGAAAAACCATTATGGACACTCTTTCATCAAACACATCAAATATTAACAAGATCAATCATGTTGGTGGTAAAATTGAAAAAGCATGGATTAACGGTGAAATCATTAATAGAGATGAAGCCTGCGTACCTGTAGATTGCCCGGGGTTTCAATATGGCGCTGGTTTGTTTGAAACAATTAAAGCAGAGAATGGAAAAGTTATCAGGCTTTCTGATCACATTAAAAGATTAAATAAGGGGTTGAAACAACTTTTTAATACAGACCCGTTAAATATTAACTTTGAAGATGTTATCAAATCTGTCTTACATGCAAACAATTTAAACTCATCCACTGTTGCTGTTAAACTTATGCTTGCAAAAAATAATGAAAATTCAGAATTCCCCTTTTTTGTGGCTGTATTTGCAAAAAAGTATATTCACAGGCTTGATCTTCTTCAAAAAGAAGGAATAGAACTGACTCAATATCCACACCCAAGGCTCACACCTATTGCTGATCATAAAAGCTTAAATTATCTTTATTATTACCTTGCAGGTCTTTTTGCAAAAGAGAATAAGAAAGATGAAGCTCTGATATTAAATTCCGATAATACAATCTCTGAGACAAATACCTGCAATATTATGATTATACGGGACAACACTGTAATTCTTCCTCAATCGGAACATGTGTTGGAAGGTGTTACACTTAATGCAGTTATTAATTTACTTGAGCAAAAGAATTATAAAATTGAAAAAAGAAAAATTTTTCCTAGCGAACTTTTTTCCTATTCAAACATTTTTCTGACTAATGCCTTGATGGGTACGGTTCCTGTCATTTCCATTGAAGATAACGAAATTGATTACTCAAAAAAACTGCTTGAAATGATCAATAGTAATATAGTAGGATTCTGACTTGTTTTTAGATAAAGAGAACTGTAACTTTTATGATTATAGAATTAAATAGAATTAAACTGGATAGAAACTTATGAAAAAAACATTTTTACTCATTACAACGTTTTCACTTATTCTCCTGATATCTGTCAGTTTATGGGCAGGACCAAAACTATCAATTGACCGGAATACATTTGAATTTGATACTGTACCTGAAGGAACAGTAATCAGGCACAACTTTATTATAAATAATATTGGAGATGA
>JAGLLQ010000273.1 GCA_023140455.1 Desulfobacteraceae bacterium
GCTTTCAAGGAAAGTGCAGACAGTTTTTTTAATGACCGGACTAAGATGGATTTTTACAAGTTCTTCAATTATTAAAGAAGCTGCTCAGTTTGGTGGAGATATTGCAACTATGGTATCACGCCCTGTCAGGGTGAAGCTTGAAGAAAAATTTGAGTTATTTAAAGATAGAGATAAAAAATAGAGATGGATATCTGGCAACTAACAATATTTAAAAATGTTGTTGAAAAAAAAAGTTTTTCTTTGGCATCCAAAGCAATTCACCTTTCACAACCCACAGTCAGCAGTCATATAAAAGACTTAGAAGAGTATTTTGAGTGCAAGCTTTTAGATAGATTAGGAAGAGAAGTTGTACCGACAAAACCAGGAGAAATTCTCTATTCATATGCAAAAAAAATAGTCAGTATGACAAAGGAAGCTGAAACTGCTGTTTTTGAATTTTTTGGTAATGTAAAAGGCGATTTCATTCTTGGGGGCAGTACAATCCCGGCAGGTTATATAATCCCGCGACTGATAGGGCCATTTTCCAGACAATTTCCCGGTGTAAATATTTCTGTTCTTGCAGGAGATACAGCTCAAATTGTTAAGAAAATTGAAAATGGAGAAGCTGAAATAGGCATAGTCGGTGCAAGTACAAAGAATGCAAAAATTGTCCAGGAAAGGCTTATTGACGATGAAATGAAGCTTGTTGTTCCCTATAGCCATAAATGGGCAGATAGAGATGAGATTGACAGCAGTATGCTTTTTACAGATCCTTTTCTTTTAAGGGAGGAAGGGTCTGGAACTTATAGATCAATATTGCAGAGTATGGAAGATGCAAAGCTGGATGTTTCAGATTTAAATATTGCTGCCAGGCTGGGAAGCACTGCTGCTATTATTCAGGGGATTCTCAGTAAAGCCGGCATATCAATTCTTTCAACAATTGCAGTCGAAGATGACATAACAACCGGCAGATTAAAAGCCTTAACAGTTACAGGACTTGACCTTCGCCGATGTTTTTATATTGTTACCCATAAAAAACGTACCTTATCTCCAATCGCCAAAGAGTTTTTAAGTTTTTTAAAACAGAGAGTTTGATTGTATACTGCGTCAATCGCTATTGGCTCTAACTACAGTATATGTCAAACAGGCTTGCCTGTTTTTTCTTTTTTTGATCCGTGTATCTTTCATTCAACATTATATTTTATAACTCTTTTACTTACTCGCTTATCTATAATTTTTCTCTTTACTACATTTGCTTGTTGACTTTGCTGCAAATTTCATATATTTATCCACTTGAGATATGTAAACAGTTGATTTATAAGGATATTTTGAAAAAGAGAGTAAAATATTATGTGGATCCTAATTTTCCCAAAAATAGTAAGTAGAAGTAGGCATTTAGTACTTTCTTTATCATTTTTCGTAGTTTTTTTTACTATGTTGAGTATAACAGTAAATTGTTCAGCCAATGCTGAAGATTTGTTAGCCATATATGACACAGCTCTTGACAATGCCCCTGAGTTAAAAGCAGCTTTTGAACAGAATGCAGCAGATCAGAAAAGATATTATCAGGGCTTGTCTCTGTTGTTACCATCTATTAATGGCTCATTGCAGAAAAGCCGGGCAAAGTATAAATACACGAATAAACATTCCCAATCTGACACTGAGTATTATTACAACCATGATTTGTATACTGTAGAAGCAGTACAGTCAATATTTAACATGAATCATTGGAGAGAATTCTCTTTATCAAAACTAAGCACAGAGATATCAGATGTGGATTATTCCAAAATAAAGCAAAAGTTTATAATGGATATAGCCACAATATACTTTGACCTTCTTTTTGCCAGTGAAAATTTATCTTTTATCCAGGCAGAGAAAAAAGCAATTAAACAAAGGCTTGACCAGGCAGAAAACGAGTTGTCAGTAGGTATTTCATCTGAAGTTGAAGTGCTCGATGCAAAGGCAAGATATGACATAGCAAGTGCATCACAAATAGAATATGAAAATAATATATTAAAGCAAAAAGACCTATTAGTAAAAGTATTAGGCTTTTGTCCTGACAATATCATTAAATTAAAAACACCAATCCCGTTAGAAACCCCGGCCCACCTAAATATACAAACATGGATAAAAAGAGCAATTGAAAATAGTAAAAGTATTCAATTATCAAAATTGAATATTGCATACAAAGAACTTGAAGTAAAAAAAACTTTTTCCAAGCATTATCCATATCTCGACCTGATAGGCTCCTATGAATCATCAGAAAAAGAAGATACTCCCTTAGAAACAGAATACACCGAAGGTATAGTTATGCTAAAGCTTTCTGTCCCTGTTTTTTCCGGAGGCTCAATATACGCAAAAACATCAGAAGAAAAACATCGCCTTAAGGCAATGAAACATACTCTTGAAAATATGAACCGAGAGATTGCAAGAAGTGTTCGCGAACAATACAATAAAATAACAGCTTCCATAAGTAAGGTCAAAGCATTAAGGCAGGCAGTAATATCATCCCAAAAGGCATTAGCATCAAGAGAGCTTGGCTACAAATTGGGAACATCTACGTTAACAGAAATATTAGATGCCCAAAGCAGACTTTATAAAGCACAAAAAGATTTTACAATGTCACGTCACAATTATCTGTTGTCCTGTTTAAAATTAAAAAATACCGCTGGGATATTAGAACGAAAGGACCTTGTAGAAATAAATAAGTTGTTAAAACATGTTGAGTAATTGGATGCTTCAAATAAAATCCATAATACTCCATTTTCTGCAAATGAGATTGAGATATTTGGCAGTTGATGGAGTGTTATTGATTATACGGTGTCTTAATAAAATATAGAGAATGCAATATTTTTAATAAACCAGGAGTCAAAAATGAATAAAAAAGAACAATTTTGTCAAAAGGAAAAGAGGTTAAGATATTTTATAACATTACTTGCATTATTATTTTTATGTTTTCTACCATTATCATTAAATGCAGCTGATAGAAACATAAATTATGAAGACGTTGATCTTGCAACATTACGCATTTTTACTTACACAGAATATTTTGCAGAACGTTTTGGTTTGCCTGCACCGGATAAGGACAATCTGCCACTGGATGGTATTGAAGCTATAGAATTTACATTGGAAAAACCGAGTCCAAAAAATAAAGTGGCATCTCAATATTTTAGTATGCTTCGGATATATTTAAAGAATAATATCAATATTGAACTCCCTGGTGACTGTGATTTCGGAGATTCTGAACTCATAGCACCTGACAACCATTTTTTTGCAAGTAGACGAGAGAAAATAATGAGATGGAGTGCAGATGATCGAGTTGCTTTTGGGACCCCAGGACACAAATACCACATGTCTGCATTTTATACCACGCCTGATTATATTAAGTCCCAGAAAAAAGGGTTCATGGAGACCCTGATGTATGTTGAATATTACAAAAATCTTGTTTCTGGGGTCTCCTATATAAAACTTGATACTGGTTTGTATGGTTTGGCGAGCCCTTCCCGCTGGCCAATAGTCTTAGGGTTAAAACGTAAAGGAGGAGCAAAGTATACTAATGTTAAAAGAGCACAATCAGGTTTTGATTTTTCTGAATTTTATATATTCAGGCTACCTAAGCCTTTTTATCAAGAAATGTATAAAGCAACACAAGTAGCAATTAAAAAAAACAAAAAAACAAAATATTGGAAAAAATAAAATCAATCATATTATAAGGAGGTTGCTATGAACCAGCAAGAACGCGAACATGCAATGGCAAAATTAAGTGCACGTTGTTTTATAGTATTATTATTATTTTTTCTATTTTTTTTCCCATTATCATTAAATGCAGCCGATAGGAATATAAATTATGAAGATGTGGATCTTGAAAAATTACGCATTTTTACTTACACAAAATATTTTGCAAAACGTTTTGGTTTGCCGGCCCCAGATATGGATAACCTGCCTCTGGATGGGATTGAGGCTATAGAATTTACATTAGAAAAGCCAAGCCCAAAAAGTAAGGTGGCAAACAAATATTTTAGCATGCTTCGGATATATTTAAAGAATGATATCAATATTGAATTCCCCGGTGACTGTGATGCCGGTGATTCTAAAATCACAACACCTAATAATCATTTTTTTGGAAGAACCCATGAAATAATAATGAAATGGACTTCAGATGATCGAAAGTTTTTTGGGAAATCAGAAAGCAGGTATCATATGTCTGCATTTTATACCACGCCTGATTTTGGGAAGCATGATAGCAAAGGATTCCAAAGTTCCATAAGGTATGTTGAGTATTGTAAAAATATTTTCCAGGGGATTTCTTATATAAAACTTGATACCGGTTTGTATACTTTAAAAAGCCCTTCCCGCTGGCCAATTGTCATAGGAATGAAGCGTGAGGGAGGATCTGATTATACTGACATTAGAAGATCAAATTTTGATCTTTCTGAATTTATTATATTCAGGCTTCCCAAGCCTTTTTACATTGAAATGTATAAAGCCACACAAGTAGCAATTAAAGAGAATAAAAGCAAAAAATATTGGAAAAAATAAAATATATTAAAGGGGGCTATTATGAGCCGACGTGAACGTGAATATACAATGGCAAAGTTGAGCGCACGTTGTTTTAAAGATGAAAAAAAAGGTGATACTCATCCTGATACACCGGGTTGGGAGGTGCTTGAGCAAGAAAAAGATGACATAACCGGATCGAGCATTACATGTTATGAAAATAGGGAAGAAAGAGCGGTTGCACTTGCATTTAGAGGTACTGAGTTTACGGATATTCAGGATTTAAAAAATGATTTTAAAGCTCTTGTTTTTGATGAAGTGCCATCTCAAATGAAATCTTCAGAGATATTTCATGATTTAATGAAAGATTATGCAGATGAGATAGGATATTCATTCACAAACACTGGAACCTCTTTAGGAGGATCAGTTGCATCTATAATGGCTGCAATAAATAATGAGAAAGCGATTGCTTTCAATGCTTTTGGTGTAAAAGAAATTATGGGTAAACATTATCCTGATGTACCTGAAAGCAATTCTAAAAATATAATGAATATAAATGCAAAGTATGATTTCGTTTCTAAACTGGGTACTCAAATTGGAAAAGCAAAGGAACATTATGTATCGTCGATGCCTAATATTCCAGATGTGGCAGAGCCATTATTTGCTTCTTTAGAAGGACCGCTTTTATTAGCAAAGTATACCCGTGATCAACATAGAATAGAAAGAATGGTTGAGACTTTAAATAATAAAAATGGGGAGAAATCGGATTCTGATTCTCTTGCTAAAGCTGATAACAATAAAATGTTATCAGGCTCAAAAAGTTTAAGTATGAATGATTCTCGTGATACAAGTTTTACAGGTACTACAGGTGATAGGGGTACACAAATTGCTGGTAACCAGACTACCAATGCAGGTGGCAGTACTGGATCAGGTGGTTCAAGTGAGAACAGTCGTGGCAATCAATCTTCGGTTACTGCGGGAGATAAAAGCACAGGTGCAAGTCTAAGTTCAAACTCAAGTGACGGCGATAAAGCCGTCGTTGGAGGCAGTTTGGGTTATAATGGTTCTGACTCTGATAGTATATCAGAGTCTTCTGGCAAAGCTTCCAGTGCTTCAACCCCAGGTAAAAGTACGACTGGTAGCAAGGGCACGCAAACTTCCGGCAATTCAAGTACCAACGCAGGAGGCAACACCGGATCTGGTGGGTCGAGCGAAAACAGTCGAGGTAATCAATCTGCATCTAAGTCTAAGGGTAAAAGTATAACGGGTAGCAAGGGAACACAGAGTTCTGGTAGCCGTTCTACAAATGCAGGAGGAGGCACAGGACCTGGTGGATCATGTGAGAATAGTCGGGGAAAACAATCTGCGGTTAATCCTAACGAGGCTGTAAGCAAAGGTCGAAGCGTAAGTTTAAGCCCAAACAATGAAGCAGTCGTGGGAGGCAGTGTTGGTTATAGTGGTTCTGACTCTGATAGTATGTCAGAGTCTTCTGGCAAAGCTTCCAGTGCTTCAACCCCAGGCAAAAGTACGACCAGTAGCAAGGGCACACAAACTTCCGGTAATTCAAGTACCAACGCAGGAGGCAACACCGGGCCTGGTGGATCGAGCAAAAACAGTCGTGGCAGGCAATCTGCATCTAAGTCTAAGGGTAAAAGTATGACGGGCAGCAAGGGAACACAGAGTTCTGGCAGACGCTCCACTAATGCAGGAGGAGGCACAGGACCTGGTGGATCATGTGAGAATAGTCGGGGAAAACAATCTGTGGCTAATCCTAACGAGGCTGCAAGCAAAGGTCCAAGCGTAAGTTCAAATTCAGATAATGATGCCGCTTTAGGAGGCAGCTTTGGCTGGGGTGGCGGTGGTTCATACGGGTCAGAATCAGGTGGCAGCTCCGAGTCAGGCAGAGGTGGTTACAATGGTTGCAGCAGCGATGGTCATTTTGGCAGGCCAATAGTCATGGATCTTGATGGAGACGGAGTAGAGCTTGTAAGTCTTGAGGATTCTACTGCATATTATGATATTGACGGTGATGGTACAAGGAATAGAATTGGCTGGGCCGGGCCTGATGATGGTTTGTTAGCCTATGATATTGACGATGATAAGGATATCAGTAAAAAGGGTGAGATATCTTTTGTTGATTATGTAAAGGGCGCTAAAACTGACCTTGATGGGCTACATCATTTTGATACAAATAAAGATGAGGTGCTTGATAAGAAGGATAAAGAGTTTTCTAAATTCGGTGTATGGCAGGATAAAAACCAGAACGGGATTACAGACAAGGGAGAATTTAAGAGTCTTGATAAGGCCGATATTTCTTCCATAGGTCTTAAAAGTGATAATAAAAAAGAAGTAATTAAGGGCAACAAAGTTGCTGGTTATGGTAAGTTTATTAAAAGAAACGGAGCAAGCCTTAAGTTTTCTGATATTGCCTTAAAGTATACAAAAACAGATGTAAAGCCCGGCACTAAAAATGGTGATAGAGAAAGATCATCTGAGTTCAGATCAATTGCCTACAGGGACTATACCGGTTTAAAATCTACCAGTATTTTCAATAAAATCAATAGCACTCAATTTTCTGCCAATGAGGTTGAGATATTTGGTACTTGATGGAGTGGTATTGATTGTAAAAAGTATGATGTTTGTGACAATACAAAAAAAGTTGAGGAACTATATGGAAAATTCAAATAATAACTATTATGCTCCACCAAAGGCTGAGCTGCATTACGAATCAAAAAAAAATATTACACATTCCCTTCAAGAGGAAAAAGGTTAGGAAGTTTTGTAATAGATAACTTAATAGCAATGGCGATGGGAAATTTTCTATTCATGTTTTTTCCAATAAAAAAAATAATGGATGGGTTGATAACCAATAACAATTTTAACGCCAATATCTTAATTACAATGACATTATTAGGATTCCTTCAATTTGCAATAATCCATGGGTATTTTTTGCAGACAACCGGTCAGACCATCGGGAAAAAAATATTAAAATTACAAATAGTTAGCCTTGATAATAAACAATTATCATTGGCAAAACTTTTAAGCTTAAGATATTTTATATTGCAGGCTGCCATCCCTATTACCATTTATTATTGTCTTAGCTACAACATAATTGTTCTATTTTTCCTGACTGGGTTGCTCTCTGTGATTGACCCAATATTTATTTTTGGAGAAAACAGACGATGTCTTCACGATTTAATTGCCGGAACAAAGGTAGTAAACTATTAATCTAATTATAAATAATGATTTTTGAATCTGTTAACACATATTTTTAGAGTTGCTATGAAATATCTTGATCAAAAAATTGATATATCTGCTGTAGATTATCTGGTTCAAATCGCTAAACATAATGAGATAGAAATATCTAAGGAGTCAATTTTTCATGAATATGATATCCGTGAAAAAGAAATTCCAATGATGTTATTTCTACGTATTTCAAACGAACTTGGATTAAGAGCAAAATATAAAAAGATTGGTTTAGAAAAATTATTGATTATAGGTGATGTGTTTCCTGTATTGGGTATTATAGAAGATGGATCAAGCGTTATTATTGCCGGAATTGACAGAGAAGACAATGCAAGAAATAAAGAAAAAATTGTAATTTTTGATAAAAATAATAACAGTGATAATATGTTTTTATTTTTGGATAAAAAAGAGTTTGAAAGCAGATGGCAAAATGAAATCATTTTGTTTAAGAAAACTCGTTCGCCAAACACTGATGATGAGGAGTTTAGCTTAAAATGGTTTTTGCCCCAAATTGCAAAAGAAAAGCGAATATTTATCGAGATAATAATAACCGCATTGTTTATCCACCTTTTAACTTTAGCAGTACCTTTATATTTCCAGAATGTTGTAGATAAGGTTTTGCTGCATCATGCAATCACCACTCTTCATGTTTTAAGTTTTGGCGTTATTGGTATTATTTTTTTTGGCGGAGCATTGCAGTATCTAAGGATTTATCTTTTAAGATTTGCTACTACGAAAATAGATTTACGTCTTGCTATACAAACTTTTTCTCATTTGCTAAAACTCCCATTGCAGTTTTTTGAGAGAGGCTTTGCTGGTGTGCTTATAAAGCATATGCAGCAGTCAGATCAAATAAGGGAATTTTTAACAGGAAATTTATTAAATACATTAATTGATGTATCTGGTCTAATTATTTTTCTTCCGATTCTTTTTATGTTAAGCGCTAAATTATCTTTTATAGTCCTATTGTTTTCTTTTAGCGCAGCATTGATTATCTTTTTAATGATAAAGCCATTTTATATACGGTTGACTGCATTGTATGAAGCTGAAGGCGCAAGACAAGCAATGCTTGTTGAAAGCATCCAAGGCATGAATACTGTTAAATCATTAGCCCTTGAACCAACCAGAATTAAAAAATGGGAAAAAAGTTCCGCTGATACTGTTGTTACAAATTTCAAGGTAGAAAAAATCTCAGCATTAGGGCAAACAATTATTAAAACTTTAGAAAAAATAATGAGCGTCAGTATAATTTGGGTTGGAACTTTCAGTATATTTGACGGGACATTAACAATCGGCGCGCTGATAGCTTTTAAAATGTTATCTCAAAATGTAACCGGGCCTTTAATACGTGTTGTGGAGCTTATTCATGAATACCAAAAAGTGCATTTGGCAGTAAATATGCTGGGCGAAATTATGAATAGGAAACCCGAGACTGGTCTGGACAAGAGCAAGTTGCGCCCTGAAATGCAAGGAGATATCAAATTTGAAAATGTTTCTTTTTCCTACAACCCTGGTGATCAGCCGGCTGTTAATAATACTACTTTTGCAATTCAAAAAGGACAAGTCGTAGGTATAGTGGGACAGAGTGGTTCAGGCAAGACAACACTCACACGACTTTTACAGGGGCTATTTGTTTTAAATAATGGTGTGATAAGATTTGATGATATTAATATTAGAGATATTGATATGACTCATTTAAGAAAAAGTATTGGTGTTGTATTGCAGGAAAATTTTATTTTTTATGGAACAGTTCGTGACAATATTAGTATTACCAGACCTGACGCAACTTTCGAAGAAATTCAAAAAGCTGCAATAATGGCCGGGGCAGATGAATTTATTGATGCATTATCAAAAGGGTACGACACAACACTTGAAGAAAATGGTTCAAATCTATCAGGAGGCCAAAAACAGCGGATTGCAATCGCCAGAGCTTTAATTACAAACCCAAGAATTTTAATTTTTGATGAAGCTACAAGTGCTCTTGATCCTGAGAGTGAGTCAAAAATACAGGAGAATTTAAATAAGATTGCCTTAGGGCGTACTATGATAATTGTTGCTCACAGACTGTCCACTTTGAAACATTCTAATTTTATTGTAGTGTTGGATAAGGGTGAAATCCAAAGCATTGGCACTCATCAAGAATTGTTAAATGATTCTCCTATTTATAAAAATTTATGGGAAAAACAAACATCACATATGGGTTAGATCTATCTTATGCAGATAATTAAAAGGATAAAAATTACAATAACTGATTTGTTCTCCAAGATAAAATTCTGGATTGTTCAATTATTTATTAAAATACATAAAAAAATTGCATTGTTGTTAACTCGATTCAAATTATGGACAATTGGAATATATGGCAAAACTCCAGAATGGATAGAGCAAATAAGGCAGCAGAGAATAAAAATATGGTATCAAATATCAAACTCAACCATTGGAAATAATTTAAAAAAGTATTTAAAGCAGCAGGAATTTGAAAATGAATATCAGGAAGCTCTGTCTTTTCAACCTGATGTAGTAGCTGTTGAAGAGAAAACTCTCCCAAAAGCTTTTAGGTTAACTTTATATATATTATTTGCATGTATTCTTTTTTGTTTGACCTGGTCTGTTTTTTCATCCATAGATAAAATTATTATTGGCCAGGGAAATTTGATTACCTGTGATAGGTCAATGGTTGTCCAACCCCTTGAGACTTCGGTTATCCGGTCAATAGAAGTTAAAGTCGGTGATATTGTCAAGAAAGATCAAATTTTAGCACGATTGGACCCTACAATTTCTGAAGCAACTACAGAACAGATTAAAAGTAAACTTGATTTTATTAATGCCTTAATTAAACGTTTGGAAGCAGAAACAAAATGGTCATCTAAAATTATTGCTGATTATAATGAGGTAATAGTACCTGCTGAAAAACCCTCGCGATACTTTTCAGATAATACTGCAAAGGTCAATAATAATAGTTTGTTAAAGCTTCAAAAAAGAATACTTGAACAAAGAGAAAATTTATTTTCTTCTAAAGTAGATTCATTTTTATTTGATATTAATTTTTTAAATAAAAATACAAATGCCAGTATTAAAAGACAAGCACAAATCAAGAAACAGATAAAAGTTGCCGGTGAAATTGAGTCAATGTATTATAAGATGTATAAGGCAAAACAGGGAAGCAGATTAACTTATCTCAAAGCTTATGAAAATAAGGAAAAGATAGATAGTGCTTTAACAGACGAACAAGAATATGAGGATCAATTATCAGAAAAAATTAAAAAAGCACAATCAGATCGTCTGGTATTTGTTAATACCTGGAATTCAGAAATCGTAGAAAGGTTGTTCACAGCGCATCAGGAAAAGAATGTTTTAACTCAATCGTTGATCAAAGCATCAAGATACAATGAACTTGTGCAGCTAAAGGCTGGGAGAGAGGCAATTGTAAAAGAAGTGGCTGATTATTCTGTTGGTTCTGTTATTAAAAGTGCAGAGACTTTTTTTACTCTAATACCACTTGATTCCGATCTTGAAGCAGAAGTTAAAATTCCGGCAAAAGATATTGCTCATATAAAGGTCGGAAGTTCTGTTCGTATAAAACTTGATGCATTTCCTTTTCAAAAGCATGGTACAATTAAAGGTAAAGTAAGAGTGATCAGTCCGGATGCTTATTTTTCTCAACAAATGGATTTGAAAACCAAAGGCAATAACCCTTTTATTTATTATAAAGCGCTTATTGAATTTACAAATACCAATTTGCAGAATGTCCGACAAGACTTTAAACTTATTCCGGGAATGACTGTAAGAGGAGAAAT
>JAGLLQ010000274.1 GCA_023140455.1 Desulfobacteraceae bacterium
TGGACCATGATGATTATGCAACCTGAATGGATAACTGCTGATATGTTCAAGGACGCTTGTAAGCAGGTTGAAAAATCCAAGAACCCGCCCGCTTTGACTAAATTGCGGCTGGAGGAATATCAGGAAGGACTTTCATTACAGATTATGCATATTGGTTCTTATGATGATGAGGCTCCAACACTTGCAAAACTACATAACGAATTCATTCCTCAAAATGGTTATGTTGAAGCAGGTAAACATCATGAAATTTATCTTAGTGATCCACGCAGAGTTTTGCCGGAAAAGCTCAAAACGGTCTTGCGACAGCCTGTAAAAAAAATATAAGGGAAGTCAGAATGAAAATTGTTATCATGATAATTTTAGTAATACTGGCATTAGTTATTATCGCTGGTATTTATTTTTGGTACGCTATGCAAAAGCCTCTATATGAGCCTGGTATGGTTCGGGCAGGCAAAAATCTCCGGGCATCTCTAACGCCTTTGGAGCAAACAGCTGGTACAGATTTCTGGAAAATGGAAGATGATATTCAATTATATCATTTTTCCAAAGGCAAAGGAAAGAATGTATTGGTAATACACGGTGGACCGGGCTTCCCGTATTCTGAACCATGGGCGGGTTTAGATTCTCTTGTGGGTGATTATCATTTTCACTATTATGATCAACGAGGGTGTGGTAAATCGACCAGACCTGTCGATAAGTTTACTGCTGGCAACTATTATAAAAATATGACATCTCTGGAAAAAACTCTTGGTTTGGGCGCACAAGTTGCGGATATAGAAAGAATACGCCATATTTTGGGAGATGATAAGCTTATTATTATTGGACATTCTTTTGGTGCCTTTCTGGCTTCGCTGTACGCTGCTGAATTTCCTGAACATATAGAGGCGATGGTTATGGTGACGCCTGCCCCGATGTTTGTTTTCCCCATGGAAGTTGAGGGATTGTTTGACATCATTCAGAAACGTTTACCAGAGAATATGCAGAAAGAATACAGTAAATGGTATAAAGACTATTTTGATTTTAAAAACATTTTTTCTAAAACAGAAGCAGACTTAGTGATGATGAATAAAAAATTGGGTCTATTCTTCTCAAAGGCAATTCAATCTTCAATGCCGGCTCAGGGAGAACTCGGTGGATGGATAGCACATGCAATGTATTTTAGTATGGGAAAACGTCATGATTATCGTGATGCTCTTAATATTGTTGATGTTCCCGTACTTGTTATACACGCTGCAGAAGATTTTCAAACAGCAGCAGCAAGCCAAACATATAGTGAGGTTTTTTCAAATTCCAGATTCCATATCATAGAAAATAGCGGCCACATGCCTTTCTATGAACAACCTGATAAATTTTCATTGGCTATTACTGAGTTTTTAGGAAATTTAAAATAATATTTAATCTAACTGTTATTTACAACTCTGATCTTCTTTGGTACTGGTTTATGAAGGAAGTTTATTGTTAATCAGCAGATAACATGCAAATTTAATGATCCTTCAAATAAAATTAATATTGTACAGTTGTTGGCCTGCCGATTATGTATGAAATAAAAGGATAAGATAATGCTTCACCCAAAGCTACCATTTTTTAATGATAAAGAAGGCAGGTTGATTCCAGATGATTTGCCACGGGTGATTGATTCCCATGTTCATATTTTTCCTGATAAAATATTTTCATCCATTTGGTCATGGTTTGATCGACATGCCTGGAAAATAAGATATCAGATGGATACCTCACAACTTCTCAAATATCTTTTGGATCATGGAGTCAGCCATGTGGTTGCATTGCAATATGCACATAAGCCGAGTATTTCAGAATTTTTAAATTCATACATGGCTAAAAAATGTGAGGAATTCAAAGGACAGGTCACAGGGATGGCAACTGTTTTCCCCGGAGAAAAGGATGCTGATCAGATTTTGATCAAGGCATTTTCCTACGGACTGAAAGGGGTGAAGCTTCATGCCCATGTCCAGTGCTTTGATATGAACAGCAATAAGATGGATATCATCTATGATATCTGTGAGAAAGAACAAAAACCCATTGTCATGCATGTGGGAAGAGAGCCGAAAAGCGAAGAGTATAGTTGTGATCCCTATGAACTCTGTGACTCTTCCAGGCTCGAATCAGTGTTGAAGAATTTTCCAAAACTTAAGATTTGTGTCCCCCATCTGGGGTTTGATGAAATAAACGAATACAGAGAGCTGATTGAAAAATATGATACCCTCTGGCTTGATACAGCCATGGTCTTAACAGACTATTTTCCAATGGATAACAAAATTGATCTTGAAGACTACAGGCTTGACCGGATCATGTATGGCTCTGATTTTCCCAATATCCCCTATGCCTGGGACAGGGAACTTAAGTGGCTGAATCAATCCTCAATGTCGTATGAAAATCTTGAAAGGGTTTTGCATAAGAGTGCAGAACAGCTTTTTCTTTAGCTTGAGGCGTTTGGCAAAAAACTGTCATGGAATACATGCAATGTACATTTTTCTGGACTTAAATCTTTTTTACTCAATTTGTATCAGGTCATTTGCAAGGATTACAGGTCCTGAAAAACTTTTTTTGCATTGTTCTTCAATATCAAAATTTTCGCATTCAGGATAGAAATGGGTTAATACAAGTTTTTTCACATTGGCTTTTGCAGCAATATCGCCTGCAAGAGAAGGCGTAAGATGGCCTGGAGTCTTTTTCTCATCCGGAAAGGCGGACTCACATATTAAAACATCTGCATTTTTTGACAGATCAATTAGATTTTCTGAATAATCTGTATCTCCTGAATACACAACAGTGAAACCAGTTGAATCTGTAAACCTATAGGCACGGCTCTCTTCTTTATGATTTACTTTTATATGGGATATTCTAAATCCCTTAAAATCAACCATAGATGAACCATCCTCATTAACCTCAACAATCTTTAAATATTCATCTGTTATTTCAATTGTATTGCCATAGGTATTGTTCATGTTTTCATACAGGAGTCTTATGCCTGTGCCGCCAACCAGGAACAGCGTTTTATCCCTTAGAAGATCCGGATATTTTGTGGCAAATAAAAAAGCAGCAACTTCTGCGCAATGATCCAGATGGAAATGACTTAAAAAAATAGCATCAACATCATTTAATTTCAGACCTGCCTGTAAAAGACGGTTCATGGTTCCTGGCCCTGCATCAAGTAAAAAATTTTGGGTTTCACCCTGTATGAGTATTGAACATGAACTCCTCTTTAACGAAGGTACGCATGTGCCTGATCCAAGAATTGTTATTTTAGTTTTTTTCATAAATTTAACTGCCTTTATCCCTTGGATATTGTATCAAGCATTTCTTCAACAAACAGGGCAAATTTTGACACAGCCTTTTTCTCTTTAATAAATGACCAGCTTGTAATGGCCTTGAAAAATTTTAAACAGACAATTCTTTGTTTTGAAGAAAACTCAAATGAAAACCCCTGTTTTTTATTAGAAAAGGTTTCTTCTTTGCTTGAAAGATCTCTTTTCCCATGAGGCCTGCTAATGATATGTGAGTAATATATTAATGCCCTGTCTAACAGGATATATAAGAACTGAATATTTTTATTGGGCCCTAATTGTAATAGATCACCGCCGAGTTTCAGCCCTGGTACATATTTTCTTGCAATCCTTTTACCGCCAAAAAGAGCAGACCCGGCTCCTATAGCACCCCCAATTGCTGTAAATACTCCAAATGTAATTCCTACAGCTGCAGTATCAATTACAGCGCCCATGGTGCCTCCTATTACTGCTCCCACAGCAGTCAACTGTTCTTTTGTAAGTCCTAAAAGCTCCCAGGTCTGTTTTGAAA
>JAGLLQ010000275.1 GCA_023140455.1 Desulfobacteraceae bacterium
AATTAATCCTGACCCCGGTCAGCTTTTCAGATGCTTTTGCAAGGAGAACAGCCTGGTCAAGGCTGTGAACCGGGCTTCGCCGAACCCCGATGTGAGCAACATTGCCAAAAGGTTTGTAGGACATATCAATATCAAGACAGGTGTTAAGAATTATACCTGCCTTTTCTCCAGCCATAGATAAGACCTCTATATGCTCCAGACAGTCCACTACTATTGAAAGAGTTGCTCCCTGTTTTGCTTTTTCAATAAAAATATCAATATCACTTTGCTGAATGGACGGATATGCAACAATTATATCATCAAGTCCATTATCTATCAGATAGCCAGCTTCTTCCATGGTAAAGGCGAGAATACCTTGATAGGCATCTTTTCCTTTCTCAAAAACACGTTTTATCAGATCAAGACATCGTATTGATTTTGAAGCAATCCTGATTGTTTTGCCTGTTTTCTGCTGGGTTTCTGCAACATAGGCAATATTTTCGTCAAACTTATCCAAGTCCACAAAAGCCAATGGATAACGATAACCTTTAAATATTTTTTTGTATTTATCATACTCTAAATTTTTGGTATCTGTCATACGCATGACTCCTGTTTAATATAATTAAATACCTTACATTTTTGTCATCAACTTTTTTGCGAAATTCAATGAATCTTCCAGTGACACCGCATTAGAATCGGCAAACCATTGGAGCTCAACACCCTCATGCATAGCAATAATCATGGATGCAAGTACCTTTTTTTGAGGGTCATCCAAATGTTTAAAGGCCTTATTGTTACTCAGCTGATCAATGATAACTTCTCTGAAATGACAGAAGAGTTTAGCAATTGAGTCTCTGACTTTGGGGTTATGTCTTGCTTCTGCCATGCATTCAAGGAAAAAACCAGTATGTTCATTGTTAATCATGGCGGAACTGAAAATGTATTCAAGCCCTTCAAACATAAGATCGTTACCATCTTTTTGTTGTTTCTTTGGAGGGATAAATCCATTGGAAATAAGCTTTGTAAAATAATCAACAGTCTCTGCAATCATTTCATTTCTGTCTTTAAAATAATGATGAAGAGTGCTTGGCAGCACCTCGGCTTCCTTTGCAACTTTTCTTATGGAAGATTTGGCAAAGCCTTCGTTAACAACGCATCTATAGAATGCCTGTACAATTTTAAGTCGATTTTCGTCTGCCAAACTTTTTCTGCCCATTCTCACCTCTCATTATAAATAGGTCGGTCGTCTGACTTATTTATTACATTATGAAATATCCCTGTCAAGGAATAAAACCATGCCTATGCTTGACTTTTTAATTTTAACAGAATATTCTTTACAGATTCAACAACCACCTATTTCATAAAATTTTTTGTTCCAAGTGCAGACATCACTCAAGGGAGGTTTTTATGGATTATTTAGAATTAATACCATCACCAGATACTATTCCTGTTCATTGGGGATGGTTTCAGGTATTACTAATCATAACATTTCTTCTTCACTTACTTTTCATGAACGCTATGCTGGGAAGCAGCATCATAGCTCTAACAAGAGAATTCGGTACAAATGGTGCACCTGACAACCTTAACAAGGACCTGTCCTTAAAACTGCCTTATACTGTTGCTTTTACAGTGAATCTGGGTGTTGCACCTCTATTGTTTCTGCAAGTACTGTACGGTCATCTTATGTATACCAGCTCAATATTAATGGCCGTTTACTGGTTGTCCATCGTGCTCTTGGTCATGATTGCATACTATTCTCTTTATATTTATGATTTCAAGTTTGATGCTCTTGGCCAGGGAAGAAGAATTTTTATCGCCATTGCGGTCATCCTATTATTAATTGTTGCTTTTATTTTTACCAATAATATGACGTTGATGATGCAGCCTGAAAAATGGACCCGGTACTTTACTAATCCTTATGGTACTTTACTCAATTTGCAGGAAAAAATGTTAATCCCACGATATCTGCATTTTGTTGTAGGATCAATAGCTGTGGGAGGGCTTTTCCAGGCTGTTGTGTGGGAGTTTAAACGCAAAAAGAAAATTGCTGATGCAAAAGATGCTGTGAATTCAGGTTTGAATTGGTTCTTTGGAGCAACTATTGTGCAAATTTTGATTGGTATCTGGTTTCTTTCAGCTTTACCAAAAGACAAAATGATGCTGTTTCTTGGAAATGATATCCTGCGCACATCCTTGCTTACTATAGGAGTTATCTGTGCTCTTGCCGCGCTTGTTTTTGCTGCTAAAAGAAATGTATGGGCAACTCTTGGGGCAGCATTGAGCACCATCACCATCATGGTTCTCATTCGGGACCTTTTAAGGATGATCTGGATTAAACCTTTTTTTTCACCTGCATCTTTAAAGGTTGTACCGGAATATTCTCCCATGCTTTTGTTCCTGATTTCTTTTGCAGCAGGGCTTGTTGTTATCTTTTATATGTTGAAAATCGCAGCAACAGCAGGAAAGGAGGATTAATATGAATTATCCGGTTTGGGAACTTTATACAACAGGCGGCGGATTCTTAATTGCGTTCATTGCAGTTATTCATGTTTATGTCTCACATCTTGCAGTTGGCGGAGGGCTGTTTTTGATATTGGCTGAAAAAAAGGCATATAAAAGCAATGATCCTCTGATTTTAGAATATGTTAAAAAGCATACAAAGTTTTTCCTTTTGCTCACCATGGTGTTCGGCGGTATAACCGGTGTTGGGATCTGGTTTACCATATCTCTTTTAAACCCCAGTGCCACATCTACTTTGATTCATACCTTTGTTTTTGGCTGGGCAGCCGAGTGGGTTTGTTTTGCAGGAGAAATTGTTGCTCTGTTTATCTATTTTTATACCTTTGGAAAAATAGACAGAAAATCTCACCTTAAAATAGGCTGGCTTTATTTTATTTTCGCATGGCTTTCACTCTTTATCATCAATGGTATTATTGACTTTATGCTGACTCCGGGGCAATGGATAGAAAACCGTACATTCTGGTCTGGTTTTTTTAACCCCACAATGTGGCCGGCAATGTTTTTCAGAACATTTATCGCTTTTATGTTTGCAGGCATTTTTGGCTTTGTAACCAGCATGTTTATTGTCAAAGAGGATACAAGACTGTCCATGACCAGATTTTGTGCAGCCTGGATCCTTATACCTTTTGTTTTTATGCTTGCTTCAGGATATTGGTATTTTATAAGCCTTCCGGATCCTATTCAGATGATGATTTTAAAACGGTCTCCTGCGCTTATAATATACTTTAAAATATTTTTCATCAGTGCAAGCGTACTGTTTGTGGGAGCTATTTTACTAACACTTTCAAACATTTCTCTTTCTGTAAAAAAAGCATTAACATGTATTGTTTTAGTAATGGGCCTTGTTTATATGGGAGGGTTTGAATTCATGCGTGAAGGAGGGAGAAAACCCTATGTTATCTATAATCATACCTATGCCAATTCCATTTTAAAATCAGACCAGGCGCGAATAAACAAGCAGGGATTTTTAAAATCAGCTCGCTGGGTTCAAAATAAAGAGATTACTCCTTTGACAAAATTTGCTGCGGGCAAAGAAATTTTTAAGCTCCAGTGTTCAAGCTGTCATTCCATTGGCGGCCCTATGAATAATATTTTAAAAAGAACTGAAAAATTTAATATATTTGGTATGGATTCCATGCTGGACGGACTTGGAAAAATAAATGATTATATGCCGCCTTTTATGGGGACAATACAAGAGCGCCATGCTTTGGCAACCTATATTGTAACAGGGCTTCAAAATAAAAAAGATGTTCCGGAAATGATCACTGAAGCAACAGACAAACCAGTGGAAATTCCACCTTTTGACACAAATAAAGATGAGTATGTGCTGCTTGCCTGGAATAATCTGGGCATGCATTGCATCTCAGACAGTTCCCCTTTCTGGGTTCTTTTGCCACCGGCAAATGATCTTTTTGCTCAGCTCATCAAAAGGGGAGATTATCCGGAAGTT
>JAGLLQ010000276.1 GCA_023140455.1 Desulfobacteraceae bacterium
TTCCATCTGGTTCCACAGAGAATTTAAAATGGATGACTGGCTACTTTATGTAATGAAAAGCCCGACTGCTTCAAAAGCAAGAGGACTGAATATAGGCTCTATCTATACACGGCAGGGAGTTTTAGTTGCAAGTGTAGCCCAGGAAGGGTTAATGCGATCTTTAAAAAAATAACTACTCCGGATACCTGTTACCATGCTGAATAATATTTCCATTCTTGCAGGATCCAAAGCCTTAAAAATAATTAAAGATGAAGGTCTGAATCTTGACAGGGTTAAAGTTCTTGCAGGAGCGTCAGGTTCTGCAAAGTTCCTGGTGCTGACCGGCATTGACAGGGTTTTAATGGAGCTGTTCAAAAATCGGACTGATCCTCTTTTTCTTATCGGTACATCAATCGGTGCTTTTCGCATGGCTGGATTTTGTCAGAAAGATCCGCTTTCTGCCATTGAGAGCCTTGAAAGGGCGTATATTACCCAGTCATATACACAAAAACCGACAAAGCAGGATATAACTCTCGAGACACACAAAATCCTTAATGCCTATATTGATGACAATCAGATTAAGGATATTCTCAACCACCCCTTTATGAGGATCTGCTTTCTTTCCAATAAATGCAGGGGCATCTTGAAAAGTGAGCACCAATGGCTCCAGTGGCCTGGCATTGGTATGGCTTTTGGAGCTAACCTTATCAGCCGGAACCTGCTTGGACATTTTTTTGAAAGAGCACTTTTCTGCACACCCAGCGATTCACCTCCCTTTGCCGCCATGAATCAATTCCCAATCAACCTTTATAATCTTACTCCATCAAATTTTAAACAGGCACTTATCTCTTCCGGGTCAATCCCCATTGTAATGGAAGGGATTTCAAATATTGACGGTGCACAGGGTTGTTTTCGGGATGGCGGAATTCTTGATTATCATCTTGATATACCCTTTTTACCCGATAGTGACGATTTTGTCCTCTATCCTCATTTCTATGAAAAAATCACACCCGGCTGGTTTGATAAATCCCTGAACCGCAAACCATCAAAAAAGAACATGGAAAATGTCATACTGATTGCACCGTCAGACAGGTTTGTGGCAAGCCTTCCCATGGGAAAAATACCTGACAGGAAAGATTTTTATGCTTTCAAGGGTAAGGATAAGGAGCGCCAGGACTATTGGAAAACTGTTGTTAAAAGAAACAGGCAATTAGGGGACGAGTTTTCTGAAGCTGTGTTATCCGGACAAATTAGAAATATTATTAAACCTCTATAATAAACAATTAAACACTCCTTTTTACACTTTTTCATAGGAATAATTGCGTCTTTATTCACACTTGGTTTTTATCCTTCTTTAAATATGCAGACACAAACTCAGGCTGCATTCACACATAACAGATTCATTATCAGTTTAATCAAAGTCTCTTTTTGCTTTGGATCGGATTCAGCTACCAACAGGGTTAATGCTGCAAGGCCAGTGTCATTGATCACTGGTTGCTTGTTTTTATTGAGAAGGCGGTCATTGCGGTGTAAAAAATCCACGAACAAAAATGCCCCGCTACGCTTGTTGCCATCAGTAAACGGATGATTTTTCACTACAAAATAGAGAAGATGGGCAGCTTTGCTTTCAATGGTCGGATAAGCAGGCTCTCCCAGAACACTTTGATCAAGGTTACCGAATATGGCAGCAAGCCCATCAGCACGGGATGGATTGGCAAACAGCTTTGAGGCTTCCCCCTTTGCCATCAATTGTTTTTCGAGTTCGATAAGAGATTTCATAGCAGTTTCAGGTTTTATCAGGACACCACCTGTTTGACCGTTAGGTTCTTTAAGCAATCCTTCATCATATTGCTGCAACAAAAGAAAGGTCTGGGTATACCGACCAAGGATATCCACAAGCCCCCTGCCCATATCTGTTTCCAAAGATTTAGATTGGGCGGCTTTTTGAATCAGTGCAAGGGCTTGTTTTAGCTCGGCTGCATTCTGCTCAAAGCGCTGCTGATTAATGCTGTAGCCCTGAATTAAATATTCTTTCAACCGTTGGGTGGCCCAGATGCGAAATCGTGTCCCCTTTTTAGAATTAACCCGATAGCCTACTGATATGATGGCATCCAGATTGTAAAGCTTGATCTTTCTTTCAACCGTTCGCTTTCCCTCTTGCCGAACTACCGAGGATTCCTCGGTAGTTGCCAAAGGTTCCAGCTCTCCAGATTTATATATATTTTTCAAATGCAGACCTATGGTGTCCGAATCCCTATTAAAAAGCTTAGCCATCTGTAATCTGGATAACCATAGAGTATCTTTTTCCAGCTGCACTTGAATACGGGTCTCCCCGTCTTCTGTTTGATAAATTTCCATTTGGTGAGTTGAAGTCATAATTTCATTTCCTTGTCATACTCTTTCTTAAAATTTCTGTGGTAAAAGCTTCTGCAATCATATTTAGAATACATTACTTTTTTGTAATTCAATCATGCATTTGCATGATTAGGCATTTGCCCTTGAGAAAAATACACTTTGACTTCCTTGTCAATCTTCTTTCCTATCTTGTTTCGGGCTATTTTTATATTGTACCTTACCTGTAGATTAAGCCAAAACTCTGGTTCTATCCCAACATATTTACCAAGCCTTAAAGCAGTAATTGCAGTAATCTCTCTTTTAGCATGAACAATCTGACTAATTCTATTTGCCGGTACTTTAAGTATCTTTTGATAATTGGCTTTGAGTTATATACATTGGTTTAAGAAATTCTTCTAATAGTACATCACCCGGTGTATTTAAAGATAATTTTTTTTGCCATAATTTCCCCTTATGATAATCAACAATTTCTACCTTAGTAACATTTTTCTTCTCACTTTACTTTCATAAGATATTAAAATTTAGCCACTAATTTTTTCCTTTTCATATTTCCCCATTCCGATTTATTAAGATATACAAATGACTGTGGAGAATTTGTAAAAGACTTACATTGATTAAGAGGGATAGACACCTTGAATCTATATGCCGTTTCAATGATAAAACATTTCCCTGATCCTTTTCCTTTATAGTAGGAATTAAAATCATCAAAAGTAATTTGACCATATTTACCATACTTTTCCCATAACGCAGATGGATGATCCACGTCACATTTCTTGACATCAAAATAACCAAGTACTCTCTGCTCTGGCTGAGTTGCATACAAAACAATTGTTTTAATATCTGTTGGTATACCATTTTTCCGAAACTCAACAGTTTTCTTTCCAGAAAGAATCGCATTCGCATAGATCGGCTTTATTGATAGTACTATCACATCTGTATTTTTTTCTTTATCCATCCTATTCCTTCTGGCTTAAGTTTTGTAATAGATTGAGGTGCGCCATTTAAAACAAAATTTTCCTTTAATTCATTAATCCCTATACCAGATTCTAGATGCTTAATATACCGAAATTTAATTGCCAACGTAGACCTTTTCGAAGATTTACACATCTCAACTATATCTGCATATCTATAAACAGTTCTAGATCCAACATATCTTGCAATTTTATTTGCATCGTTTGAGCGCCTGAAACTTTCTATTATTCCAAGAGCTGTGATAGAAGGTTTAATCTTTGACCGATAAAACAATAAATTATCACCTGGCTTTAATAATTTTGTTGAAGAATTGCTTAAGTATGCTTTTTTTATACTATTTCCACAAGGCTTGTGATCTGGAAACAGCAAAAGTTCTTCACGTATTTCTGGAAAAAGGACATCATGAAATTCTGGTTTTATTGGAACAACAAAAGTTGAATTGGTACTGAACTGAGTAACACGTGGCCCAAATTTTATATGAAAATCTAGGGGACTATATTTCACAATATCTTCATCTGAAAACACCAACGACTTTTGCATGAAAAATTCATTTTCATCTTGTTTTTCAACACAATCGAAACCAAATGATTTTGCAAATTCTATAAGTTCATCGTGCTTTGGATAGGTGGTGAAATATAAGTGCTGATAATTATTTTTATCAGCGTAATCAAAAACTGATTTTAATAAAAGCTCTCCATATCTGTTCCCATGCTGTTCTTCAGAAACTTTAAACGTACAAAGCTTTAGTGTTTTCCCTGACTCACCCACTGGCAAACGGTCTTCTTTTTTGTATATGCAAATACCAGCAAGGGCAGTGTTCTCTTTCTCAAAAATTACATAAGCATCTCTATGTTTTCGTTTGCATTTTTGAAGCCAAGCATCAAATTTTGGTGAATAGTCTATTCTTAATGAAGAAAAAATTGGATCAGTTGAGTCCAATTCATAAACCTTCTTTGTTTCAACTGATGGTGGAGGTGGCGGGGTCTCATCGAAAAAATCTTGCAATAAAGAAATAGCATCTCGGAGATAAAGAACCCTAGATTGTAACCCAGTCCTTTTTGCCTTTTT
>JAGLLQ010000277.1 GCA_023140455.1 Desulfobacteraceae bacterium
TGTAAAATCAAATTATACATCGAAACTATGAAAATGCTTGCTAAGAAAAAAGGAGAAAGTAATGACAAAAGTTAAAAGAATAGGAGCGGTTTTTATTGCTCTGGCAGTGACTTTGTTAAGTAGTTGTGTTGTACAACATCAATACACTTTCAATAAAAAATCATATACATCGTCAGAAAGTGCTCTCAATGCTCATAGAGATTATTTGGTAAAGATAGAAAACGAATTAAAACCTATAAGTTCCATCCCTAAAGGGAATGCTATAATTATTACACCATCAAAAAAGACTTGTGAAGCACTTGGAATAAATAGGCAAGGCCATCCAACAGAAGAGATGATCAATTATTTAGGTACGTACCTAGAAGAGGATTACGCATTCTTTTCTAAATTTCTTATAAAAAGCAATTTATTCACATCTGTAAATCATGTTATTAATGATTACCCTATTCAATACGCAAAAAATGTTAAAAATAATTATTCTGCAACAATTTTTCTATCCATGAAATCCCCAAGTCAAACGAGTTGGATGATTATGGTTTTTCCTGAAAATGAACCGAAACAAATCCATATCGATCAACAGGCAGAGAACGGATCACAAATAGTACAATCTTGGATCAAGAGTATTAAAACATGTATAGGGAGTAATTAAATGAGAGAAATTGTTGATAAATGTATGACATTGAGCAATCACTCAATAAAATTGTTTATATTATTTTTCATCATAATAAGTGGATGCGGGGCACACTCCGCTGTTAACAGGACAGAAAATTATACTAATGCATGGCCAAATATAAATTATATATCGAGCAAACCTATCTTAATTGGAATAATTGATAAACGCCCATATGTCGTTAACGGAAAGGTTAAGCCATCTTATGTTGGTCTTATCAGAGGAGGCTATGGTAATCCTTGGTATATGCATACGGAGAGCAAAAATCCATTAGCAGAGGATTTGTCTCAAGCCGTAGTCTCAGGATTTAAAAATGCTGGAATCAATGCTGATTATATCAAACTGCAATTCGACATGAAACAACAGGACATCAACAGTTATTTAGTTTCAAAACAATCACACAAAAAAGTTCTAATCAAAATTTACGAATGGAAAAGTGACACATATAAAAGAACAAAGTTTTTGTATGATTTAACCGCTATGGTTTATGATGAAGATGGGAAAATTGTAGCTGAAGTAACAGAGAAAAATATTGACGGGCATGACAATAAATCTGCTGTATCTCCTGTGGATGTAGCTCGTAATGTTCTCACAACACTTCTAAATACCAAATCAATTAAAAATGCATTCATAAAGGGGCAGCCATCTATCAAGGGGAAGACATCTATCAAGGGGAAGACATCTATCAAGAGAGTTGATTCAGATAATGATATTAGAGCTAAACTAATCAATCTTATGGAATTACGTGATGAGGGTTTCATAACAAACGAAGAGTATATTGAAAAAAAAGAATCTCTTCTCAGCGATTATTGATTTGAAGTGTCTATATCAAGTGTATACAAATTAAATTATTATCAATGTAGTTAATATTAATTTTTTAAAAAAGGAGGAATGAAAAGAAATGTTCTATCACTCTCAAAATGTATTTATTAAGGTGACCTTAGCTTTATTCTTAACTTCTTTCTTTGGATGCTCAACTCATAACAATAATAGTAACAACAAAGCTAATACCTATAAAGAAAATAGTAAAATATATACCAGTAAAACTATCTTAGAACTGGACAACTCAAACCGCAATACCCGCTTCAGAGCATTAAAAAAAATAGCTAAAGCTGGAACAAATGCCTCAATCACCCTTGATAAAGTCATATATATTGCAGAGAATGACTCAAATAAGAATGTA
Organism: Desulfobacteraceae bacterium; assembly: GCA_023140455.1. The sequence goes on from JAGLLQ010000277.1 coordinate 1,854, forward strand.
AGAAAATATGCATTAAAAACTATAGGAATGATTCACCCAGATAAACTTGAGGCTATGGAGTATCTCCGCGCTTATTCTAAAAATTCCAAAAAATCAGAGATGAAAAAAGTAGCAGACGAAGCATATGAAGACACAATATGTCTCTTTTTTTCTGATGGAATAGCAATAAAAAATGATGATAACATTGAAATTGCGAACCTTGTTGTTGTGCCTGAATTTGAATATTATAATGGCTGGTATAAGAATCGAAGAGCCATTAGTTATTATGGTTTTCTTCCAATAAAAATGAGGTTGACAAATCTTTCTTCATCAAAGATCAGCTTCCATGCACAAGACTTTATTTTATCAACTCCAGACAGACCAAACGACCCTCTGAAGAACTTGTCCGGTCAAGAAGTGGCCACACGAATGCAATATAGCATATCAAAATCTGTGGCAAAAGTAGCTGTGTTTGGCATATTGGCACTTAAAAATCCACAGAAGGTTGCAAAAGCAAATAAATCTATTACTACCTATTCAAATAAAGTTGCTATAAACAAAATTGAGATTAAGCCTAATTCAATGAAAACCGGTTATATTTTTGTTGATGTATCAAAAAATATGCATAGTATCTATAATTATAATCTAAGTATTAAACTTAGAGATATGGCGAATACCGACATCTATGATGTAAAATGTGTTTTTGGTGATAAATATCAAGTCTCATATACGCAAGGAGATTCCCCCATTAAACAGGTTGAAACCGATATTGACATTAAGACTAAGCTAATGAATCTTCGGGCTTTGCGTGACGAGGGTTTAATTACAAATGAAGAATATATTAAAACAAAAAAATCTCTTATTAAAGCTTATTGATTTATGCACCCTATTTTAAATGCTTGGCATTAGAATTACCTCATCTGGTGTTCATATAGGCTAACATAATCTGTTTTCAGTACGGTATCTTTATTGAATCAACTTAGGAATAAAACCTAACAAAACAATAAACTGAGGCACAATAAAGCGCTCCGGAGATTTATTGTGCCAGTTGGCTGACGTTATTGTATATAGTATATTTAGTTAAAAACATACCTTTCTCAAACTCAAAGATAATTATCCCTGTACGGAGTATTCAAAGGTCGAAATGATTAAAGATACCAAAAATATGCATAACCAAAATTTTAAGGGAAAATAATTTTGATCGATGCAAGAATACATGCATTCGGATATCTCAGGTTTCCCTAATATTTGGATATTCTCAATTAATTTGTACTTCTGTGATATTTGGATTTTTGGCATGAAATCACAACCAGTCAGTATTTTTGATAATGTTTGACTAATACCCACTGGCTTGGGTATATTAGAATTTAGAATAATTCTGATTTCCTATTCCATTTGACCTGAAGTGGTTCTCCATTCACAGAAGTGAAACCTATTACTTATACGATTTTGAGTTCTTCTGATACAATTTATTTCTGAGGGCTTTATCTGTTTTAAAACCTTAAAAAATGGGGGAACATCATGTCTAAAGAAATTAATATCAGGTGGGGTTGGCTCAAAGGGATGTATATTTACACTATTGTTGGAGCCGGAGGATTCGGCTTAGGAATTATTGTTATCCCCAATGTCATGCGATCTATCTTTGGTTGGCCAACCCAAGATCCAATCGTTTTCGGAGTTACTGGTAGTGTCTATTTGTCGTTCGCACTCCTATCGATATTAGGCCTACGGTCTCCTCTAAAATTTGCTCCAATTTTATTGCTACAGCTAACTTATAAAGTTGTCTGGTTTATTGGTGTTATTCTTCCCATTCTATTTGCAGGGAAGTTTCCGATTTACGCAATATTGCTTGTCGTAATATTTGCCACCTATATCATCGGAGACCTGATAGCAATACCCTTTTCATATGTCTTTGGAAAACAGTCAGATCAGTAGAACAAATTATGTATTGTGTCGACATTTCTGACTGGAATACAATGAGTAATAACCTCATTAATGAGAAACTTATTATTGATTCAAAATTTCTTTTAATAGACGAATTTAAAAAAGGAGATATTCCAAAAGATTATTTACAGTGGTTGTCGAAGCAGGATAATCTGGATGAAGATATGCGGTATACTGTTTAGAATTATTTGAGATAGGAGAATGAGTTTAACAATTAAAATAAAATATGTTATTCAAAAACAAAGGTTTAAATACATTTATTTTGAGGTGATAAAATGAAAGATCCATATAAAAATTTAGCAAAATTTTTTGATACATTTATTGAACCATCTGTGGTTATTTTAAGGAAAATTATGTTAAAAATGTATCTCCCGCAAGAAGGTATGCGCGTTCTTGAAATCGGTTGTGGTACAGGTACGAATCTAAAGCTTTATCAAAAAGCGGGATGTGAAGTTTATGGGATTGATTTATCTCCCTCAATGTTAAAGGTTGCAAGTAATAAACTTGGAGAGCAAGCGCACATGAAATTGGGAGATGCATCACAGATGCCTTATTCGGATAGTTGCTTTGACATCGTGATTGCTATGTTAACTTTACATGAAACACCTAATTCAATCAGGTCTTCAATAGTAGGTGAAATGGCAAGGGTAGTGAAAAAAAATGGGCGTTTACTGTTCGTTGATTATCATCCAGGTCCTATTCAATTCCCAAAAGGTTGGTTGTCAAAAATAACTATTCTATTCTTTGAAATGATTGCTGGAATAGAGCATTTTAAAAATTATAAAGATTTCCTTGCATGCAAAGGTTTAGCACCATTGATGGAAACCAATAATCTATATGTTGAGAAAGAAAAGATTGTTAGCGGTGGAAATTTAGCATTACTTTCTGCAAAATCAAATACGCATTAATTGTATTAGTTTAGTTGATTATAAAACGAATAAATCACCCAATACCTTCCAACACAGGATCACTACTCCTCAAAATATTACAGGTTTCTGATTCCTGGTCAAAAATAATGACAGCTTTCTCTGATTTAAGCTGACCAAGCACTTGAGATATCTTCGTTTCAAGGAGATAGAAATATACTCTGAAACAGAAATGACAGAAAATTTTCAGGAGCATCTGGTCTACATGGAGTTAGAATTGTAATAACGACTGAAACTTTTAAAAAATCAGGTTAAAACCATTTGATACATGGACTCAAGTATTATTATACATGTACGTAACAAGTTCTGATCTCTGAATTATTACAGATATCATATCTAACCTTAATAATTTTAAAAAAAAAGGGCCCCCTTGTATCATAATGGCTTGGTGAATTGATAAATTCAAAACTATTCAATGCCTTTATTGCTGAGTTTCCCTTCAATCAAGGGTTAAACAATCCGCTCCCTTTTCTCTTTCATAAGTTTTTTTTATTTTTAATATTCTTCACAGTGTCTTTTAAAATTTCCAACACATTGCTGCCACTTTTTTTTGCTATAATATGAGCATCATCCACAATTTTTCCGGCGTGAGCGGATATAGCAGTCTCATCAGGTAAC
>JAGLLQ010000278.1 GCA_023140455.1 Desulfobacteraceae bacterium
ACAGTTTACTTTAATAAACGGCTTTAATGCTCTGTTCCCGGTTTCATGAAGTGCTTTTGCAACCATCTCCTTTCCAGTGCCGCTCTCCCCTAATATCATTACCGGCGTATCAAGTGAGGCCACACTCTCAATATGCTCGTAAAGACTCTGCATCACAGGTGTTCTTCCAATAATTCCATGGAACCCGTCTTCAATATGGTACATGCGTTTGATAGAGGCTAACTCATTTTTATAATTAATATTTTCAGAAATATCCTTCAGAGTTTCAACTGCACCAACGATCTCATTTTTTTCATCATAAAGTACAGTTGCATTTTTTATAATAGGTATGGTTCTGTTATTGCTGTTGGTAATCACACATTTTTTTTCTCTGATAATCCGGTCAGAAAAAAGTCTGCACCATTTTTCCCCTTTACCTTTCCCGATAATTTTGCATCCGGTACAATTCAAAATCCTGCAGGACTGACCTTTAAGTTCTTTTTCTGTGTAGCCTGTAATTAACTGGGCTGTCTGATTAGCTGCAAGAAAATACCCTTGTGCATCAACAATAATGATCCCGTCTGCAACAGACTCAATAATATGTCGCCATTGCTCACCAATATCCATGTTGCCCTCATAAATGTTAATAATATGTTAACCATTAAGTTAACACATCATTAACATATTTACACTATAAATATTCCCCAACCATATAAAAAGAAACTATACACATACGAATATCTTTTAATTTTAGATAGTTATAAAGATATCAACTGATTTCTTTTGTAGTGGCACACTCATTGCTGAATGCATAGCAAGAATAAAAATATGTAAACAAACAACCTTTAACAAATTTTAAGGAGAACAGATGAAAACAAATACAATAAAAATACTGATTTTAGCCCTGATCACAGGTCTTATGCTGACAGGATGCACAACAGCTAAAGCTGCTAAAACCAGTGAAACTCAAAAAGACGATATATCATGGATGTTCAATGATATTGTGGATGCTGCCTTTGTAAAAGCACACATAGCAGTTCCAATGCCTGAAAACGTAATGGTAGTAGATGCCAGACCTTACAAGGTTAAATACACAAAAGGTCATATCCCGGGTGCAGTTAACATTTCTTTTTCAGAATTTGATAAAAAGACTAATCTTCTGCCAAAAGATAAAAACAGCCTGTTGATTTTTTATTGCGGTGGACTTAAATGCAAACTCAGCCACAAATCTGCTAGAAAAGCAGAAAAACTTGGATATAATAATGTTAAAGTATATGCAAAAGGCTATCCTGACTGGATCAGCCAGAAAGGTAATTATGGTTCTGTAAGTGCTGAGTTTGTAGCAAAACAGATTGCAGAAAACAAGACTGTAATCGTTGATGCAAGGCCTCAAAAGCCTAAATTTAATAAAGGACATATACCTACTGCAATCAATATCCCTTTTACTCACTTTGAAGCTCTAAAAGGAAAGCTGCCAAGAGATAACAACACTCCAATTATTTTTTATTGTGGTGGACTCAAATGCAGATTAAGCCATAAATCAGCAGCAAAAGCACTTGAAATGGGCTACACCAACATCAAGGTTTTTGATAAAGGATACCCTGAATGGAAAAAAGTTTATGGACAGTCTGTTGCAGCTATGAAAGTAAAAGCAGGTAAAGTTGAAGGCTCCATTGATCTTGAACGATTTAAATCCATTATCGCAAATAATCCTGAGTCCATCATGCTGATTGACGTTAGAGATGCAGATGAATTTGCAAAAGGCTCTTTTAAGACAGCCGCTAATATACCAATGGATAAGCTTGAGTCTAAAATCAAAGGTTTTTCAAATGGCAAACCAATAGTTTATGTGTGCCCTACAGGTGCAAGAAGCGGTGAGGCTTATTACATGACCAAAGATGTGAAAGAATCTTTAAAAGAAGTTTACTATGTTGAGGCTGAACTTGATTTTAAAGGTCCTGGTAAAGTTGAAATTGAAAAATTAAAATAATGGAGAGAAATAAAATGCATAAAAAAAATATCACTTTAATCACCTTAATAATGGTTTTCATGTTTACAATTACACCTCTCTCTGTTGCTTTTGCTTCTGAAGGGCCTGACGGTAATAAAAGAAAAGGTAAATACACATATAGAAAAGTGTATAAAGCCTGTGCTGAAACTGGTGGAGTTGAATCTGCTACTCCTAAAATAAGCCCTGCAGACAAAACAATGGTGCAATGGGAAGAAATTTTTGAAAACAAAAACTTCAATGAATTCGGCTGTAATGATAATTGGGCCGCACTTGCTGAGAGCGATATCCTTGATATTTACTCATATTTCTATCATCATGCATCAGACTCACCAACACCTGCTAAGTGTCAATAAAGAACACTAAAAGGGCGGCGTATTTACCCCGCCCTTTTTAATAAATATGTATAAAAACTCATGGAGATCTCTATGAACCTACGGTATTTAATTAAATATTGCCTGGCAGTGATTGCTGTTACAATCTTTTTTTGCTCTTTTGGGAATGTATCAGCATCAACTCCCGAAATAAAAGAAGAAGCTTTAGGGCGCAAGCTTGCTAAACAGGCAGTCAAGGGCAGTAAACGCTGGAGCACAATAAACCATGCAAAAGTTGAGGCTTTAAATAAGGATTTCAAATCAGGAGAAGAAATTACTAAAGCCTGTCTTACCTGCCATTCTGAAGCAGAAACCCAGTTTCACAAAACCATTCACTGGACATGGCTTGCCTCGGGAGATAAAAAAGATATCCGATATGGCAAGGCTGGTTATTCGGTGAATAATTTTTGTATTTCAGGCAATGCCATGGAGGACAAAGGCTGTCTTAAATGCCACACCAGCTGGAATAAAAAAGGGGTAGAGGGCGATGTCAACTGCCTTAAATGCCATAACTCTTCAGAATTTAACTTTAACGAAGCATTTTCTGACATCAAAGCATTTTCAGAAGATGGCGATCCTGATACTGATGAAATGGTGAAAGATATCCAGCAGGAGGTCAAAGAAGCTGTTACTAAAATTACTTTCCCAACAAGAAAAAATTGTGGGGAATGCCATTTTAAAGGCGGTGGAGGCGATGGAGTAAAACACGGTGATCTTGATACTTCTTTAACAAAGCCAAACCGAATGCTTGATGTCCATATGGGAACTGATGGTAAAAATTTTTCATGCACCCGGTGTCACACCACGACTGATCACAATATTGCCGGCAGAATTTATACAAACCCTGCTGTCGAAACACGGAAAAGTCTTATTGAAGATGATCTGGCACCAAAAATTACATGTGTTTCCTGTCACAGTGACGAGCCCCATAAAAATGATTCAAAA
>JAGLLQ010000279.1 GCA_023140455.1 Desulfobacteraceae bacterium
CTGTATTACAGGCAGCTAATGGTGTGTCTGGTTGTCTTCTCTGGAGCATTCGGTTGTTATTTTTTTGTTTTATAAAAAAAAATGTTCAACCGTTGGAAGAAAAGAGAACCAGGTACAGTATGGGTCAAACCAATGCATCAAAATATATTATGTGAAAACTAAGATTTCTTATAGCAAATATTCAGCGCAATAAAAAAATTAATTGACAAAATTCATTAAAAAAGTTAGTTATACAGGTTTTAACTCATTGGAATTTATAGGAGATTTAGACAATGGTACAATCTGATTCCCAAACTGAGGCACATTTAGGTTTGCAACCGGATTTTGATAAAGGCAAAGGACTTCTTCCTGTTATTACCCAGGAATATGGAACAAATGAAGTCTTAATGCTTGCGTACATGAATAAAGAAGCATTTGAAGAAACCCTCAAATCCGGCAGGGCAACTTACTTTAGCAGATCAAGGGGGAAACTCTGGAAAAAAGGAGAAACTTCAGGTAATATGCAACATATTAAAGAATTAAGGATTGATTGTGACAATGATACTATCCTTATTAAAGTTGAACAAAAAGGCGGGGCAGCCTGTCATTTAGGATTTAAAAGCTGTTTTTTCAGAAAAATAGATAAAAACGGATCAATTAAAATAGTTGAAAGCAGGATATTTGATCCTGCCACTGTGTATAAATAAAGGTATATATAAATAATGGAAAAAATACTTAAATTAGGCCTGCCAAAGGGAAGCCTGCAAAACGCAACTCTCTCTCTTTTTAAACGTTCAGGCTGGAAAATAAATGTAAATGGAAGAAGCTACTTTCCTGATATCAATGATGACACAATTGAATGCGCATTATGCAGGGCTCAGGAAATGTCTATTAATGTTGAAAGCGGCATCATTGATGCAGGGCTTACAGGGAAAGACTGGATCGCAGAACATGAATCTGATGTCCATGTTGTATGTGATCTTATATATTCAAAAACAAGTGCCAGACCTGCGAGATGGGTAGTTGCAGTTGCCGGCGACTCTCCTATGAATACACTGAAAGATCTTGAAGGTAAAACCATCTCCACTGAACTTGTAAAATTTACCAAGCGATTTTTTAAAGAACAGGGTATCAATGTTAATATAAAATTTTCCTGGGGAGCTACAGAGGCAAAAATAGTTTCAGGGCTTGCTGATGCAATTGTGGAAATTACTGAAACAGAAAGCACCATAAGAGCACATAGTTTAAAAGTAATACATGAAATAATGCAAACCAACACTCAGCTGATTGCCAATAAGAAAGCATGGGAAGATCCAAAAAAAAGAAAAAAAATCGAACAAATTGCAATGCTCTTACAGGGAGCTCTTGTTGCAGAAAAACTTGTTATGATCAAAATGAATATTCCTGAGAATCTTTTAGATAAAATAATTGGACTTCTTCCAAGTTTAAACGCTCCTACGATTGCTTCTTTATATAAGTCAACTTATTTTTCTGTTGAAACTGTTGTAGACTCAAGCGTTGTGAGAGATCTTATACCAAAACTCTTAAAAGAAGGTGCTGAAGGAATAATCGAATATTCACTGAATAAGGTTTTATAATGGACAATATTAAAGTTGCAAAAAGATGTGAATCCATAACTCCGTTTCTGGTTATGGAGGTTATGGAAAAAATTCATAAAATGGAATCTAGGGGAATAGATGTTATACATTTAGAAATAGGTGAGCCTGACTTTAATGTTCCTGAATGTGTTCAGACTGCTACAATGCAGGCATTTAAAGACAATGAAACAAGCTATACTCACAGCCTGGGAGATATCAGGCTTAGACAGGCAATCTCTGAGTGGCATAAAGACAAATACAACACAATTGTGAATGCGGATAATATTCTTGTAACCTCAGGGACATCGCCTGCAATGCTTCTGCTTTTTTCTGTTCTGGTAGATCCAGGTGATGAGGTTATAATCTCAGATCCTCATTATGCATGCTATCCTAATTTTATTAAATTTTCCCAAGCTTTGCCGGTAACCGTCCCGGTATATGAGGATGAAGGTTTTCAATACACTCCGGATGCAATAAAAGAAAAAATTACCCCCAAAACAAAAGCCATATTGATAAACTCTCCTTCCAATCCCACTGGAAATATAATGTCGAGACAGAGGATGCAGGAAATATCAGACCTTGCCGAGAAAGAAGGGATTTTTATTATTTCCGATGAAATCTATCATGGACTTGTATATGAGGGGAATGAACATTCAATACTTGAATTCACAAAAAATGCTTTTGTTTTTAATGGGTTTTCAAAACTTTTTGCAATGACTGGTTTAAGATTAGGTTATCTTATTGCTCCTGAAGAATTTATGCGCCCTTTGCAAATTCTCCATCAGAACTTTTTTATCTGCGCGAATGCAACAACTCAAATTTCCGGTACTAAAGTTCTCAAACATGCTGACAAAGAAACCTGCAACATGAATGAGCGGTACAATGAACGAAGATTATATATGATTGCAAGACTTAAAAAAATGGGTCTTGGTATAGCTGTTGAGCCTACAGGAGCATTTTATACATTTGTAAATGTTAAACATATTTCTAATGATTCTTTTGCCTTGGCCATTGATATCCTTGAAAAAGCACATGTAGGAGTGACTCCGGGCATAGGATTCGGTGCTAATGGAGAAGGATATTTAAGATTTTCATATGCAAATTCCCTTGATAATATTAAAAAGGGACTTGATCGTTTGGAGGATTATTTCAATAATATAAAATGATTATAAAAAATGCCGAATTTATTAAAAGTGCTGTAAAGCCATCTCAATACACTGAACCTGATTACCCTGAAATCGCTTTTGCAGGACGATCAAATGTTGGTAAATCATCACTCATTAACACGCTTGTCAATAGAAAAAAACTTGTCAAGACAAGTTCTAAACCAGGTATGACTCAGCTTATCAACTTTTTTGTAATCAATGGAGATACTTCTTTTGTTGATCTTCCAGGATATGGATATGCTAAAGTATCCAAAAAAATTCGTCAAACCTGGGGCAAAATGATAGAAATTTATCTTAGCACACGCCAAAACCTGATGGGGCTTGTGCTATTAATCGATATAAGAAGAGGTCCTGAAAAAGAAGAACTTGAGCTTATAAACTGGCTAATTGCCTCAAAAATTGAAACTATTATTGTTTTCACTAAAGCTGATAAACTCTCAAAACCTAAACAACAAAAAGCTCTTGCTCCTGCATTAAAAGCACTAAACTTGGAAAAACAAGATATTATTCTTTTTTCAGCAAAATCAAAACTTGGCAAAGACCAATTATTAAACACTATAGAAGACTTAATTAATTATGATGAATGATCTAATGGATACTCTAAAAAGCACTCCACCGTCCGATAGTCCTAAGAACTATAAATGTGGGTTTGTTGCAATTATTGGTGCACCAAATGCCGGCAAATCTACACTGCTTAACAAGATTCTAGGGCAAAAAATTGCAATTACCTCCAAAAAACCCCAGACCACAAGAAATAGAATTTTAGGAATTGCAAATAGTAAAAAATCCCAAATCATCTTTGTTGATACTCCTGGTATCCATAAAGCAACAACTCTGTTAAATAGAAAAATTGTGGAACAGGCAATACAGGCAGTCAAAGATGTTGATTTAATTATTTTCATGAAAGATGTATCTTCCAAAAAAGGTAAAGAAGCTGAAGAGATTATCACAAGACAACTTCTTCAGGAAAAAAAAGATGTGATCTTAGTATTAAATAAGATTGATCTTATTAAAAAACCAGCTCTTTTACCGATCATTGAACAATCACGGGAAATTTATGATTTTAAAACAGTCATTCCGATATCTGCACAAAAAGGGCTTCAAATAGACGAGCTGCTTTTTGAAACTGAAAAAATACTGCCTCCTGGTCCTCCTCTTTTCCCGAAAGATATGTTTACAGATGTTTCAGAGCGATTTCTTGTGCAAGAACTAATTCGTGAGAAAATTTTCAGAAATACAGGAATGGAAATCCCCTATTCTACTGCCGTTACTATTGATTCATTTAAAAATAGAAAAAAAGTGATACATATTCACGCCACAATTCATGTAAATCGTAAATCACAAAAAGGTATCATTTTGGGGAAAAAAGGTACGATGATAAGAACAATAGGGGAAAAAGCGCGATTTGACATTGAAAAGATGACAAACTCAAAAGTTTTTCTTGAACT
>JAGLLQ010000028.1 GCA_023140455.1 Desulfobacteraceae bacterium
TCCATGATTTTTCAGGAACCAAATTCTGCATTAAATCCAATTATGAATATTGGAGAACAGATTGCTGAAAGTTACATCTTTCATCAAAAAAGAGCGATCATAGAAAAAATTCTCAAAATAGACAAAAAAGATAATATTTTTCCCTATGTTCCATGTAATAATTTTTTAAAGCCTCTATACAAATTTGCGTATCATAGTCCAGACTCATTTCTTTTTAAATTATTAAGGAGAGTGCCTGTTTTAAAAAATTGGAATAAGGCTATTTTAAGAACAGGTATTGAAAAATCAGTGGAACTGCTTGGTATTTTGGGCATACCAAATCCAGAAAAAATTGTAAAACAATTTCCCCATAATTTATCAGGCGGTATGAAGCAAAGAGTTGTTATTGCCATTGCCCTTGCTTCAAACCCGGTTCTGCTTATTGCTGATGAAGCAACATCCAATCTTGATGTTACGGTTCAGGCTCAGATACTTGATCTTTTAAATGATTTAAAGAAAAGAGATATTATTTCATCAATCCTTCTTATTACTCATGACCTGGGGGTTGTTGCTGAAACCTGTGATAGAGTCGGGGTCATGTATGCAGGTAATTTGTGTGAAGTTGGTAATGTAAGACAAATATTTGAAAATCCAAAACATCCTTATACAAAAGCATTATTGGATTCTGTACCAAAAACAAAGCAGACTGGTGAATTAAAAAGCATTGCAGGTAATGTCCCGGATCTTGTTAATCCACCTTCCGGGTGTCGTTTCCATCCAAGGTGCGAAAATGCAATGGAAAAATGTAAACAGGATTTCCCAGAGATTTCCAAAATAGATAAAGATCATTTTGTTGCATGTTATTTATATTCTTAAATATTGGACTAAATTATTAAGACTTGATTATGGAAAAAATTTTAGAGCTTAAAAAATTACAAAAGCATTACCCGATTGTGGGCGGAGTTTTACGGCGAAAGATTAATTCAGTGAAAGCACTGGACGGCATTGACCTTACAATTAACAGGGGTGAATGTATAGGAATTGTGGGTGAATCAGGATGTGGCAAAACAACCACAGGTAAAGCTATTATTAAACTACATAAGGCAACCGGCGGTCAAATTCTCTATTATCCAGAGAATAACAATTCCAGTTCAGGTATTGATCTTACTAATAAAAGCAGAAGTGCAATGAACAGGTTGGGATTAACCGGAAAAATGCAGATGGTTTTCCAGGATCCCACAACTTCACTCAATCCAAGACTCCTTGTTAAAAATATAATTGCAGAACCCATAAGTGTTAAAGAAAAACTCAACAGCAGAGCAATGCAGGATAGAGTTATATCTTTGCTTAATCTGGTAGGGCTTACAAAGGATCATCTTTTAAGATATCCCCATGAATTTTCCGGCGGTCAAAGACAGAGAATTGCTGTAGCAAGAGCAATCGCTACCAATCCTGAACTCCTTGTCCTTGATGAACCGACATCAGCCCTTGATGTTTCAGTTCAGGCCCAGATCCTTAATCTTTTAAAGAAACTGAAAGATGAGTTCAACCTTACTTATCTTTTTATTACACATCATTTACTGGTTGTTAAATACATAAGTACAAGGATTGTTGTCATGTATCTTGGTAAAGTGGTGGAAGAGTCAGAAACCGAAGAATTATTTGCAAATCCTATGCATCCATATACTTTTGCGCTCTTGAGCGGGATTCCTTCAATTGACGGCAAAAGCATTGCCCAGAGAATTGTTCTTGAAGGTGATGTTCCAAGTCCGATTGATCCTCCAACAGGCTGTAGATTTCATACAAGATGCCCTTTTGCTGAAGAACAGTGCTCAAAAGAGGAGCCTTTGCTTGAAGATGTTGGCAATGGTCATAAAGTAGCATGTCATAGAAAATTTGATGCAGAAAAGCTTATTCAGGATAAGTATGGTAAAGCTTAATAACCCAGTACAAAATCTAATGCCATTCAATAATTGTATCCGGAAATTCAACCAGCATCCATAAATATCTCCAATATAGCTGATCACGCGTGTGAATTCACAATCATAACATCTTGTAATCGGGTCAAATCATGTAAAGTTTTTTTTAAATAAAGGGGTTGCATCTTTTCCATAAAAATATTAAATAACGAAAATAAATTATAATAAGGTTTTATGAAACAACAAATGAAAATAGCTCTGGTAAAGAAAACTTGCAGATAGTTTGCAGTTTGTGAACCGATTTAAAAAATAGAAGTCATATTCTTAATTTTTTTATTTGTATAATTGTCTTCATAGTATCAAATACTGTAACTCCTGCAAGTTCTATAGACCCCAACTAAATTATTTAAACAATTCATTTACTAATTAAATTGGGTACCCCTTAATAATTAGATTTTTTTATATATTAGGCATAAAATAGCTACTAAATTTTAGTTTCTGTCAAAGAGGCTGTAATTGCAGGTACCCAAAAGGAAGAGAAATGTTACTTAAAAAATATGGATTTGAAAAATTATGTGCTAAAGGATTTGATGAAAAAGATATAGATAATCTTGCTCGTATTACAGCCCAGTATAATAAAATTTATACAATAGTTAGTAATTCTGGCGAAAAGAATGCAAGTGTTTCAGGAAGGTTTATACATGAAGTTTCCAAAATATCAAATTTTCCTGTTGTAGGCGATTGGGTTAAATTAAGAGAAGGAACTAATAATACAGTTATTGAATCTGTGATCCCAAGAACGAACCAGATATCAAGAAGCGCTGCTGGTAAAAAAGGCTCCAAAGAAGAAATTTCAGATGAACAGGTTATTGCTGCAAATATCGATAATGTATTTATAATTTCTGGATTGGATCGGGATTTTAACCTTCGCAGGATTGAAAGGTATTTAACACTTGCTTATAATAGCTCCTCAAAACCAATTATTATTTTAAATAAAGCAGATCTTTGTGATGACATTGAATCCCGCATTGCAAAAATTAATTCTATTGCTTTTGGTGTGGATGTACAGGTAATTTCTGCAATCGATCCTATTAGTGCGGGAGGGATATACAGTTTGCTTAAAAAGGGAGAGACATCTGTATTATTAGGCTCTTCTGGTGCAGGAAAGTCCACGTTAATTAATGCTTTATCTGGTAGTGAACTTCAAAATGTCAAAGAAATTAGTAATGTTGTCAATAAAGGCAAACACACAACTACAAATAGAGAACTTTTTCTTCTTTCAAACGGAAGTATTCTAATAGACAATCCCGGAATGAGAGAACTAGGTCTTTATGATAGCGGTGATTCAATTAAAGATGTTTTTAGCGAGATTGAAGAACTTTCATTAAATTGTAAGTTTAATAACTGCAATCATGAGAAGGAACCAGGTTGTGCAGTTATAGAAGCAATAGAAAATGGCTCACTTTTACAATCAAGGTATAAAAGCTACATAAAACTGAAGAAAGAGGCTTACTATTTAAAAATAAAAAATCAAAAGACCTCTGATAGTTTTGAAAAAGAAAAATGGAAAAGTATTAGAATAGAACAAAGACTGAAGTATAAAATTTCAAATAAGAAATGATTATTGAAATGCTGCTGTGAGGAAATGATGTCCAAAAAATAGAATTGAACTCCCCGATACGGGGAGTTTTAGTTCATAATGTGAGAAACCTGAATTTTCTATGATTTTAGTATGTCGAAATGAGGAGGTTTTTATAGGCAAATATTCAAATTATAATTATTTGGTCATGATTGTCTGGTTGACATATAATGTTTGGCATTACATTATGTTGTCAGATTAGATCTTTTCTCAATTCTTATTTTATCAGAAGGGAACAGGCAATGAGTGATCTGAAAACAGAGATAATAGAAAAAAATCGTAAGTTTCTTTGCCCGGAAAAAATCAGGATTTTTAATGATATTGGTATCAATCTTGTTATGGGTAAGCGGGAAGGACCATATATTTATGATATTGATGGGAAAAAACTGATTGACCTTCATATTAATGGCGGGACATATAATCTTGGTCATAATCCTCCTGAAATTATAAAAGCTCTTAATGAAGCTATCGAGATGGGGCTTGATATCGGGAATCATCATTTCCCAAGTTCCCAGCGCGGATTGCTTGCTGAGCAACTTGTAGAACTAACTCCCAGAGATATGAAATCAGTTGTCTTTACAAGCGGGGGCAGTGAAGCTGTGGATGTTGCAATAAAATCTGCAAGGCATGCAACTAAACGCAGGAAGATAGTATCCATTGATCATGGATTCCATGGACGAACCGGTCTTTCCGGTAGTGTTGGAGATACAAAAAATGCTCAATTTTTCTTGAGCGATACCCCTGATATTTCTGTGTGTGTTCCATTTAATGATATTAATAAAATGGAAGAAGCTCTTAAATCAGATGATACTGCAGCGGTTATTATTGAAACTATTCCAGCGACATTGGGTTTTCCTCTGCCTGAACAGAATTACCTTTCAGATGTGAAATTTTTGTGTGAGAAATATGGTGCTCTTTATATTGCAGATGAAATTCAGACAGGTCTTGGAAGATCAGGCAAGCTCTGGGCAGTCGAACATTATGGAGTTAATCCTGATATCCTTGTCACTGCAAAAGGTTTATCTGGAGGTATTTATCCTGTTGCTGCCGCTGTACTAAATGAGAAAGCCGGAGCATGGCTGTATGAAGATGGTTTTGCACACATTTCAACGTTTGGGGGATCGGAAATCGGCTGTTATGTGGGAAGAAAAGTCCTTGAGATTGTAAGTGACCCAAAACTGCTTGAAAATGTTGATACTACTTCAGCATATCTTTCAGAACGCCTGAAAGATCTTCAGAAAAAATATCCTTATCTTCTTGAAATACGCCAGCAAGGGTTTATTGCAGGGTTGAAATTTGACGGAGAAATTGCAGGTGTTGAAATGATAAAAGCATTATATGATAATGGTATCTGGGCAATGGTTTCGGGATATGACTTTTCAGTTATTCAGTTTAAACCGTATATCTATACTGATAAAGCTTTGGTTGATGATATTATTGAGATTATGGAAAAGGCAATTATTCAGTGTCAGTGAATTGATCGAAAAATAATAAAGGTGCTGCATGAATATTGATCAAAAGTATATTGATTATTTTGAGGAATGCCTGAACCCGGTGAACCCGGATAATTCTGATATTTCATTTGAGATACTGGATTATGGAGAAATATCTTCAATATTTAAAATGGACAAATACAGCGATATTGTATTTAAACGGCTTCCTGTTTTTCCGGATCAAAAAAGTGCAGAATCATATAGGGATCAATATTTTGAGTATACCGCACACTTACAAAAGGCCGGAATAAATATTCCTGACGATGATGTCCTTATTACTCATACTCCGGGCTGCCCTTATGTTCTTTATTTCGCGCAGCAGTTTTTCAAAAGTGATACTCTTTGCAGCAAGCTGATTCATTCATTTGATGAGGTTCAAATTATTGAAATGGTTGAAACAGTCATTCAAGCTGTTAACAAGGTGCGTATGCATAATGAAAAGTTTATGCCGGGACTTGAGATAGCTATTGATGCACAGCTTTCAAACTGGACATGGCCTGTTGAGAACGGAGAAAGAAAGCTTTATCTTATTGATACAAGTACACCTTTTTACAGAATAGACAGCAATGAACAGCTTGATGTTAAACTGCTTTTAAAAAGTATGCCTTTTATGATCCGTCTTTTTGTAAAATTTATAAATCTTGAAGATGTTGTGGCCAGATACTATGATCTTCATACTCTGTTTCTTGATATTATCGGGAATCTCATTAAAGAGCAGGCTTCTGATCTGATTCCTTTGTTTATTGATATTGTAAATAAAAACATAGAAGATGATTTTGGCTTAAAACCGGTTTTTAGAAAAGAGGTCGAAGCATATTATAAAAAAGATAAAATGATCTGGAAGGTATTTTTAGCATTGCGTAAAATGGACAGGTTTGTAACAGCTAAAATGCTTGGGAAACGATATGAGTTTATATTGCCTAAAAAGGTTAAAAGGTAAGAAAGAGGTAAGAAAAGAGATAAAAGGAATTTTTTCTGCCGGGGTAAAAGAAGTTCATGCAGGTACCTGTATTAATAGAGCCTGTAGCCTTGAAAAGAACATGTTCATAGTAAAAACCTTGAAATTTGACCTTGAACAATACAAGAATATTTATGTTGTTGGTGCTGGGAAAGCAACAGCTGCAATGGCTTTTGAGATCGAAAATATTTTTGGCAAAAGGATTAAGTCCGGTATTATAAGTGTTAAATACGGGCATACTGCAAAACTAAAATGCATTAAAATAATTGAGGCAGGTCATCCTGTTCCTGACAAGAATGGAAACATGGCTGCAGAGGAAATCTTTCAAAGAGTTGAAACGGCAGGTGAAAACGATCTTGTAATCTGTCTTATTTCAGGAGGTGGTTCTGCTCTTATGCCGCTTCCTGTTCCAGGGATTTCTTTTGAAGACAAACA
This sequence comes from Desulfobacteraceae bacterium, assembly GCA_023140455.1. The sequence continues at coordinate 6,424 of JAGLLQ010000028.1, forward strand.
GGATTTAACAAAATTACTCTTATTATGTGGCGCTGATATCCATGAAATCAATACACTCAGAAAGAATCTTTCAAGAATAAAGGGCGGCAGGCTTGCACATGCTGCATCTCCTGCCACGATGATTACACTTATGATTTCAGATGTTGTGGGGGAAGACTTAGGTGTTATAGCATCAGGTCCTACAGTCCCATATTCAGGTACAATTAATGAATGCTTTAAGATAATTGATAAGTACAATATTAGAGGTAAAGTTCCTTTATCAATCTTAAAATATTTTAAATTAAATTCAGAGCAACAGGATAAGAAAAAGTTTAAAAATATATTTAATTTTATTATTGGAAGCAATATAGATGCGCTGGTTGCTGCAAAAAGAAAAGCTGAGGAACTTGGCTACAATACTCTTATACTTTCATCATCTATTGAAGGAGAAACTAAACACGCAGCACATCTTCATTGTTCCATTGCAAGAGAAATTGTTAAATCAGGAAATCCCCTGCCAAAGCCTGCCTGTGTTCTTTCAGGCGGAGAGACAATAGTAAAGGTCTCAGGGGGTGGGCTTGGAGGCCGGAATATGGAATTTGCCCTTGAATCAGCTTTCCAAATTTCAAACCATGAAAATATTATAATTTTAAGCGGGGGCACTGACGGCACAGATGGTCCAACAGATGCAGCGGGAGCATTTGCAGATTCAGATACTTTAAGCCGTGCTGAAACTGCAGGGCTTGATCCTGAAAAATATCTTCTTGAGAATGATTCCTATAACTTTTTTAAACCTTTAAATGACCTTTTAATAACCGGGCCTACAAACACAAATGTGATGGATCTTCAAATTATGCTGATTACTTAATAAAGGAGGCTATTGATGTCAATATCAGATCCCATGACAACAGTCCGCAAACTCACTTCCTTACCCCACAGGGGTGCTGGAACTCCACATGAGAAAGAGGCTGCAGATATTATAGAAAACCTATTATTATCATATGGTGCAGAGGTTGAACGCCAGGTTTTTAAAACTCCGAAAACATACATATGGGAAGTGATATGGCTGATAATATTTATTGCTGCAGGCTTGATTTCGGCTCCATTTTTTTCCTGGTTTTCCGTGGGCATCCTTGTATTTGCAGTTGCCTCATCTTTTCTATATTTTGACTGGCGTTCTTCACCTTTATCATTTTTTGCTCCTTCAGTCTTATCTGAAAATATAACAGGGAAAATGAAAAATAAATCTGAACAGAGCCCTGTTGCCGGAGAGGAACCACAAAAAAGACTTATCCTCATGGCACATTATGATTCGGCTCCAATATCATTGCTATATCTGCCTTCCATGGTTAAAAATTTTCGGTCATCCCTTATGATCAATATTTTTTTAATTGGTTTTGCTCTTTTTATTGCAATCCTTCAGGCGCTTAATATAGGACAGCCTGTTGTTTTATGGATTTGTTTTATACTCGCAGGATATTTGTTGATCCAGGGAGTTATAACTTCATTGGATTATATGAGATATGGTTATACAAACGGAGCTTCAGATAATGCAACAGGAGTAGCAGTTGCCATGGCAACAGCAAAGCGCCTTTGGGAAAACCCTGTTACAGGACTTGATGTAATAGTTGTTTTAACCGGAGCTGAGGAAACAGGGATGAACGGTTCAAAATATTATTTTAATAAAAATAAAAATGATTTCACCCCTGAAAACACCTTTGTTTTAAATTTTGACAGCATAGGGAAAGGTGATCTTAAAATAATAACAAAAACAGGGAGTATCAGCACGGTTTACTATAAAGGCGCTCTTGTTGATGCTGCATTAAAGACTGCAAAAAGCGAGGATAGATTTAATTCAGTTAAAGAAGCAAGTTGGCACACCGGAGATTTCGATACTATCTGGTTTGCAAGGGCAGGTATAGAAAGCCTTACACTCTCAGTACAGGATAAAAACGGCGCAATTTTGAATCTTCACCGCCCGGGAGATACTATTGAGAATATTGATGAATCGTTGCCTGCATTTACTATCAGTTTTGCCGAAACCTTAATCAGGAATCTATAAGGTAAACTCAGAAAAGTAAAATTATTCTGTTGTTATAAGCAGAAACTCAAGTAGGCAATCATCTTATCAGATCATTGCAACAACTTTCTCCACAAGTTTTTCTATTCCAACTGCTATGTCTTTTATTCCAGGCCCAAGCATGTATGCCGGTGTTGTAACGATTTTATTGGTTTGATCTATTACTATGTCGTCTACTGTGCAATCAATATGAGTACACCCCATGGCTTCAATCGCTGCTGCAGTTGCAATGTCATTGCCGATTGTCAGTTGTATATCTTTTTGACCTAAAACTTTTGCTATTACAACAGGTGCTATGCAAATTGCTCCAATAGGTTTAGAATTTTTATTCATTGTTAAAATTAATTTTTCTACGTGTGGGTGTACAATAGCATCAGAACCCTTTTCAGCAAAATTGCATAGATTCTTTGCCGCCCCAAATCCTCCGGGCAGGATCAAGGCATCAATATCAGAAGTTTTAATATCCTCAATGTTTTCAATCTCACAGCGGGATATTCTGCAACTTTCGATAAGAGCGTTTTTGCGTTCTTTTGTATCTTCACAAGTTAAATGATTAGTCACGGTAAATTCTATGTCAGGTGCCATGTAAACAATTTCAACTCCTGCTCTGTCCAGGGCAAGTATTGTGACGACTGATTCATGTATCTCAGAACCATCAAGTTTGCCGCATCCTGATAATAGTAAGCCAACTTTTTTACTCATAATTCCCTCCTGAAGTTTTAAAAGAAATTTATAATCGGGTTATTGTCATTATGGTCTGTCATTCCCTCTCATATAAGAAAAGAAAATACCTGGAGCAGCAATAATAGCCCCTGCTATCATGGCTTTTCTAAAGGCAGTCATGAAAAATACGTTCATCTCTTGAGTATAATTTTCAAAGCTTGCCCCACCTGTAAGATTTGAATATGTTGATGAAAATATCAAGCCGGCAACGCTGACACCGATTACCATTCCAATATTTCTGGAAGTTGCAACAGAGCCTGAAGCAATGCCCCGTTTTGATAAGGGACTTGAGTTCATAGCTGCTGTATTGTTTGGTGAGATAAAGAGTGCTGTTCCAGTACCTGCAAGAGCCAGGCGCCATAGAATAGAAATAAGGTCAGAGGAGTTGTTGATAAAAGCGAATGATGCAAGAGATAATGTCAGAAGAGATATGCCAATAGTACAGAGCCATCTTGAACCAATTTTATCATACATGGCTCCTGAAACAGGGCTGAAAAAAAAGAGAAATATAAATGGTGTAATCATTATAAAACCAGTAGTGGATGCAGAATAATTGCACGGATATGTAAGATAAAACGGCATCAGGAAGATAATGGTAAAAAGAGCGGAAAAAAGAATTGCTGCAGATATTATAGGAAACAGAAAGAGTTTTATTTTTAATAGTTTAGGGTCAAACAGAGGATACTGAGTTTTAGCTTCAGTTTTAATAAAAATAAAAAAAGCCAAAAAAGAAATTATAAAAAAAGATAATAATTTAAAACTTAATATATCCCATCTGTCAAGATGGGTCAGGGCAATAATGAAAAAACATATACTTATTACAAGGGTAATACTCCCTTTTCTGTCCAAAGGTTCAAAATTTCCTTTATCAGCATTGGTATCTTTTAAAATGTAAAAACCTGCAAAAAGTGCAATAAGGCCAATCGGGATATTGATATAGAAAATTGACCGCCATGAAAAAAGGTCAAGCAGTATTCCGCCAGCTACCGGGCCTGCTGTTAAGCCTGCGGCAACAACAGTGCCCATCATACCTATAGCTTTGCCTCTCTCTTTGGGAGGAAAAAGGTCAATAATAATTGCAGGTGAGCATGCCATTAACATTGCTGCCCCACCCCCCTGTATTCCCCTTGAGACTATAAGAAAAAACGGGGTCTGGGCAATACTGCAAAAAAATGAGCCAACAGAAAAAACAAGGAATCCATATGTGTATATAATCCTTCTTCCCCGGGTATCACTAAGTCTGCCAAAAGTCAAAAGCAATGATGAGACTGAAACAAGATAAGCAAGAACCACCCACTGGATAATATTGACCCTTGTATGAAGATCCTCCATAATGTATGGAAGCGCAACATTTACAATGCTTGAGTCCAGCGTTGACATAAATATTGCTGTGGCAACAAGAAGAAAGACAATCCATTTATTATATGCTTTTTGTTTTATGCCTTTATTGTTCATTCTTTACTTTATACCACAAAAAAAATGTGATATAAATTTTTCATTACAGATAAGTATTTTTTTTAATAAATACAATAATTAAGGAAAAATTATGGCAAAAGAAAAAGATCTGGTATTAATATATGCCGAAGGCTCTCCTGTGACTTTTGCCAGAGTCGAAGATATTAAACCTGATTTTAAAAAAGACTGGTATCATTTAAAGCTTTTGATGTTGCAGATTCCTTTACAGATTGTGACATGGATACTAAAGAATGACTATATCAATGGTGAAGAATTTACCATGAGTGGTAAAAAAATGAGGATTGAAGTTGTTGAATCTCCCAATGAAGATGTCTTGCTGAGTGAAATTCCTTTTTCTGACCAAAAAGCAGATAATGGTGATTTAGACAAATCACACACTGCAAAGATTATCCCTTTTAAAGATTTGAAAAAATCAAAAAAGAAAGATGAATCAGATAAGCAATAGTCATGGGGACAATAGTCAGGTAGGGCATAGAATAATATCTGCATCCAGAAGAACTGATATCCCTGCATT
>JAGLLQ010000280.1 GCA_023140455.1 Desulfobacteraceae bacterium
AAACCAGAAGAAGGTGGTGCTGCTGCAATGGGTGGTGGTATGCCAGGTGGAATGGGCGGAATGGGCGGCGGAATGCCCGGTATGATGTAAGCGCACATACAAATTCAGTTAGATAATAAAAAGCCCTTGCATGATTTTGTGCAGGGGCTTTTTTGTTTAATAATATCTTGACATAATCGGGGTGCTCATATAGAAATGTTAAATTGATCTGGCGTTGCTGGAATGTCAGGAGAAAATATCAGCAAAAAACGATTTGGAGATGTTTTATGACCTCTGATACACTTGGAATTATTTACATGATAACTGGAGCAGGGCCTGTTGTTAAAGGTGTACTGCTTTTACTTTTATTCTTTTCTATTTCAACATGGGCTATTATTTTTATAAAATATAGATATATCAGAAAAGCACAGAAAGAGTCAGCTGATTTTACTGAGCTTTTTTGGCAATGCAAGACCCTCTCAGATGCATTTTCAAAAGCTAAAGCTTTAAAATCAAGCCCTGTGGCAAGAATTTTTATTACAGGATATATGGAACTTTCAAAATTCAATAAAGCAAAAAATAAAAGTGAAAAAGAAGCAGCTGAAACAGAAATTGAATATTCTAATATCAGTGTAATTGGAAATTTACAGAGAAGTCTTCGAAGATCAATTAACACTGAAGTCAGAAGACTGACTCAGCTTACTCCTTTTCTTGCCACTGCAGGGAATACTTCTCCTTTTATTGGTCTTTTTGGTACTGTATGGGGAATTATGACTACATTTCAGGGGATAGGTCTGAGTGGATCAGCAAGTTTAGCAGTAGTTGCTCCTGGTATTTCTGAAGCTTTAATTGCAACTGCAGCAGGGCTTGCTGTTGCTATCCCATCAGTTATTGCCTATAATTATTTTATAGGTAAAATCCGTTTACTTGATTTTGAACTTCAGGGTTTTTCTACTGACCTTTTAAATATTATTGAACGGGAAACCCAAAAACAAAGGGGATAATGATGAATATAGGATCAGAGAATGATCAACTGATGTCTGAAATAAACGTAACTCCTTTTGTGGATGTTATGCTTGTGCTTCTCATTATTTTTATGGTTGCTGCTCCAATGATGGTGCAGGGAGTTCATGTAGATTTGCCAAAAGCCAGTACTAAACCCTTAAAAGGCAATCAGGAAAACCTTGTAGTATCAATTGATAACGAAAGAAAAGTTTATATTAATAATCAGGTGGTCAATGTTGAATATTTAGCTGAGAAATTGGGTAAAATAATGGAGAATCTGGAGACTAAAAATGTTTATCTAAGAGCAGATAAACGGGTCCCTTATGGCATTGTAATTAATGTGGTCTCAAAGATAAAAAATGCAGGTGTGGATAGCCTTGGTATGATAACCCTTCCTGATAATGAAAAAGATTCCTGATTATAGAACATGAGCACTATACTCATATCAAGATATAAACAAGAAACTTTAACAGGTGCTGATTTTAATGGTAAAGCATCTGGCCTGGGTTTTATGGCAGCCATCTTGTTGCATATTGGATTGTTATTGTTAATGATTTTTATGCAGCAGCACACCGCATTTAATAGAAAATTGCCGCCTTCGGTTCGAGTTGACCTGGTTTCTTATTCACCAAAACTTGAAGATCTTTTAAAATCTGACAAAAAACAATCTAAGAAAGTTATTACCAAAAAACCTGATGAGCGAATAAAACCAAAACCTGTTAAAAAAATTATTAAAAAGCCTGTTGCAAAAATAGTTAAACCTGTTAAGAAAAAAGAAAAAGAATTTTCAGAAAAAAAGGCTCCCGAGCCTGAAGAAATTATTAAAGCTGCAAAAGAGGATATCAAAGAAAGAGTTGAGGAGCAGGAACAGAATAAAATCAGAGATATCCTGTCTGAGTTACAGGAAAAAGTTGATGAGCAGGAAACGCAGGATGACTATGAAGAAGAGGAAGTCCAAGAATCAGCCTTTGTAGGCTGGGGACAAAATAATGTTGCAGAAAGTGTTTATAACGGCATACTTATGGATTCAATTCAGCGGCTATGGATTTATAATGAGAGGCTTGCACAACTCAAAAGTAATGAAGAAAAAATAGAAGTGGTGATTCACATTAAAATTTTAGTCAGTGGTGACCTTGGAGACATTTGGATTGAAACTAAATCAGGGAATAGTTATCTTGATAGCACAGCCATTAGAGCTACTAAAAAAGCAGCCCCTTTCCCACCTCTTCCAAAAGAATTCCAACGTAAATTTTATGTGGTTGGGTTGCGTTTTTCACCAGAAGGTTTAAAGTAGACCAATGATATATAAAAAATTAATAAGATTTGCCTTTCTACTTGCTTTGAACTCATCAGTGTTACTTTTTGGGAATAATTTAGTTTATTGCCAGGACATTACTATTTTAGATATTAATAATCCATCCATTCGCAAAATTCCAATAGCAGTGCCCGAGTTTAAGCAATTCTTAAAAGGGGAAAATATAGAGCGGGATGCTAAAAAAGCTCAAAATTTATTAATAGATGCACTGGACTTTACAGGGTATTTAAAAATAATTGATTCACAGGCATTTTTAGCTAATCCAGCTGAAACTGGAATTGCACGGAAAGATATTGATTTTTTGGATTGGACAGGAGTTGGGGCAGAACTGCTTGTTACTGGTGGTATAAGTGTAGAAGATAGTAAAGCTAAGCTCTGGCTAAGACTCTTTGATACGTTTGATATGCGGCTTTTAGTAGGGAAAATTTATACAGGAGATAGGAACGATTTAAGAGTAATGATTCATCGTTTTTGCAGTGAGGTGTCTTTAAAATTAACAGGGAAACCTGGAGTTTTTAACAGTAAGATAGCATTTGTATCAAAAGTGAATGGCAAAAAAGAAATTTTCACTTGTGAGTTTGATGGTTTTAACCCCAAACAAATTACTTTTCATAAAAGTATTTCTCTTTCACCTGCATGGTCTTCAGATTCTAAGTGGATAGCATATTCGTCTTTTGCTAAAGGAAGCCATGATCTTTATATAAAAAATTTAAAACAAAAAAGAGGCACAATAATTAATAAAAAAGGGATGAATATCACGCCGGCATGGGCTCCTGGAAAATTTTCCATAGCTGCATGCTTAAGTTTTACTGGTGATCCTGAAATTTATCTATTGACCGGCAAAGGTAAAATTATTAAAAGGGTAACTGATAGTTGGGGGATTGATACTTCTCCGAAATTTTCACCTGATGGTAAAAATATTGCATTTGTTTCAAAAAGAGATGGTACACCACAGATTTTTATTAAAAATCTTGAAACAAATTACACAAGAAGATTGACTTTTGAAGGTAGTTATAATACATCACCTGCATGGTCACCGAATGGTGATAGAATTGCATATGTTGGTATTAGAAATGGAAGAATAGATATATATACCATTGATATTGAAGGGAAATTTTCTGTGCAGCTTACAAATGCTACCGGAGATAATGAAGACCCTTCTTGGTCACCTGATGGAGGGTTGATTGCTTTTTCTTCGACACGCGGGAGAGGCAGGCCGCAATTGTTTGTTATGACGGCTGCCGGTACTGATCAAAGGAGGCTGTTAAAACTTAAGGGGGAGCAAACAGATCCTGATTGGTCTATGGTAAATAAATAAAATAGAGTTAAGTTTAAAAAAATAATTAATTAATTAAGGAGGCAGTATGAAAAAGAGAGTTTTTGCTAATCTATTAATGGCACTTTTAGTGGCTGGTCTTTTTCTGACAGTTTCATGTGCACAGAAAAAAGTAACAAGTGATCCCACTACCGAGTCTAGCCAGAAAACTACAGAACAAAAGACTGCTTCTGCTGCTGAGAATCCACTTAAGCCAGTTGCTACAGGTGACCCTGATGTTGACTTTATTAATTTAGATATTTATTTTGATTTTGATAGTGCAGTGTTAACGCCTGAATCTCAGGCTCTTTTACAGAGTAAAGCTGCCTATTTAAAAGAAAAAGGTGGTATAAACGTTGTTATCCAGGGGCATTGTGATGAGCGGGGTACTACTGAATATAACCTGGCATTGGGTGAAAGACGTGCAAAATCAGCAAAAGATTTTCTTGTTGATTTAGGTATCTCTAATTCACGCTTAGGTATTATTAGTTATGGTGAAGAACAACCAGCTGATCCAAGTCATACTAAAGATGCATGGGAAAGAAATAGACGCGGTCATTTTGAGCTTAACTAAAAGCTGATATATGGCGATTAAAATATTGTAAGTGCATCAAACTTTGTAAATTGTGTAATTAAATAGAAGTTTGATGCACTTGAATTATGTGATTTCATTTGTGATTCGGTTTTGAGGAATTATTATGAGTAAGTTTTTCTATTTTGCTGTTTTTTTGATTTGTTGTCTCATCTTTTGTTCAGGCTGTGTCGCATCAAGTAAAATAGACATTCTTGAAAATAGAGTTATCTCTCTGGAAATGGAAAAAACCCGACAGATTAAAACAACTCAAAATCAAGAAAATGAAATTAAGGAACTTAAAAAAAAATATGCTTCCTTAAAAGCTGAGCTGCGAAGTTACAGAGCAGCTGTACAAAGGCTGAAAGGAATTATAGAGGAGACTGGTCATAAATTCACAGCACTTGATAAGAAAAAAGGGAATGAATCCAAAGATAATCAGAAAGATAAACAAATTGAAGAACTGAACAATAAAGTTTTTGAAATTTCAAAACATATTGTTGAACTTGAACAATACATTGGCCTTGAATCTACAAAGAACTTGCCTGATCAACCTTCGACAAAACCTGAAAGTGATACCGAACCCGATGATTCAGATGATTCAAAGGTTATCAACGAAAGAGCTGATGATCCTAAAATAGATGAAGAGGAAGATATAGAGAACCCGGAAGCTATATATAAAAATGCAAAGAGTTTATTAGATAAAGAAGAATACGATGCTGCTCGCCTGGAGTTTGAAAAGTTTATTAATTTATTCCCTGACTCTAAAAATGCTGACAATGCAAGGTTCTGGATAGCTGATACTTATTATCGTGAAAAATGGTATGAAAAATCAATTCTCGAATACCAGAAGGTGATTGAAAAATATTCTAAAGGGAATAAAGTTGCCGCTGCACTTTTAAAGCAGGGCTATTCTTTTGCAGAACTTGGTGAAAAAGCAAATGCAAGACTGATACTAAAAGAACTTATCAAAAAGTATCCTGATTCAAAAGAAGCAGGCTTTGCTGTAAAAAAGTTAGAAAGTTTAAAATAAACAAGTTGAAATGATAAAAGTCGTTGGAATTGATCCAGGGCTTGCGG
>JAGLLQ010000281.1 GCA_023140455.1 Desulfobacteraceae bacterium
TTGCCACAAGGGGAAGAACAGAAGATATGATCCCTGTGGCTGAGAAGATGGATGAAATAGGGTTCTGGGCTGTTGAAATGTGGGGCGGTGCCACTTTTGATGTAATGCATCGTTTTTTAAATGAAGATCCTTTTGAGAGAATCAGAACTTTAAAGAGATATTTTAAAAAGACCCCGTTTTCAATGCTGCTTCGTGGTCAAAATTTAGTTGGTTATAGAAATTATGCTGATGATGTTGCAAAAGCCTTTGTAAACAGAGCTTGTGAAAATGGCATGGATATTTTTCGAACATTTGATGCTTTAAATGATTTTAGAAATTTTGAGGCTGTTGTTCCTGTTATCAAAGAATGTGGAAAACACTTTCAGGGAACAATTTGTTATTCATTAACCGAGCCTAGAATGGGTGGTGATGTTTATAATATTGATTACTATATTAAAAAAGCTAAAGAGCTTGAAGATATGGGCGCTGACAGTATTTGTGTTAAAGACATGGCAGGTCTTATGTCCCCCTATGATACATATAAGCTTATTAAGACATTAAAAGAAACTGTATCTCCATTAATTCATCTGCACAGCCATTTTACATCTGGCATGGCTTCCATGTCACATCTTAAAGCTGTAGAGGCAGGAGTTGATATCCTTGATACTTGTTTGTCTCCATATGCTTATAGAACATCACATCCGGCACTGGAACCCCTTGTGATGACATTGCTTGGAACAAACAGAGATACAGGTTTTGATGTAAAAGACCTTAGTGATATTAATGAAATTTTTGAAAAAACAATTCTTCCTAAATACAAACATCTGCTGGATGATACAAAAGTTTCTGTTATTGATACCAACGTATTGATACATCAGACTCCCGGTGGAATGCTTTCTAATCTTGTAAATCAGTTAAGGGAAATGGATGCATTAGATAGAATTGATGAAGTTTACAAGGAACTCCCAAGGGTAAGAAAAGAATTAGGCCAGGTACCTCTTGTAACGCCCACAAGTCAGATCGTTGGAACCCAGACTGTGAACAACGTATTGTTTGATAAAGGCGATGATCGTTATAAAATGGTAACAGCTCAGGTTAAAGATCTATGCTATGGTCTTTATGGGAAAACTTCTACTCCAATTGATCCTGATATACAAAAACAGATCTTAAAAGGATATGAAAGAGGAGAAACTCCTATAACCTGCCGACCTGCAGAAACACTTGAACCAGAACTTGAAAAAGCAAAAGAAAAAATCGGTGACCTTGCAGTGGATGAAGATGATCTTCTTGTTTATGCATTATTCCCTGTAACAGGAACACAATATCTCCGGCGTAAATATGGCAAGGAAGAAGTGCCTGCTGAGCTTAAACCGATTACCATTGAAGATATTGAAAAAGAAGCTGAACTTGTAAAAAAGGCAAAATGTGGAGAACTTATTGAAAAATCCTGTCAGGGGATTCCTCCTGAAAAGAGTGAAAATTTAAGAACATTTAATGTTTTTGTTGATGGTGAATATATTGAAGTTGGTGTTGATGAGGTTGGTGGAGTTCCTGTACTTGCTTATGCCCAGGTACAGCAAGCTGCACCGGCAGCACCAGCTCAGCCTGCGCAGCCTCAGGGTCTTACAGTACCACCACCACCTGCAGCGCCAGCTCCAACTGCTGCTCCTGCTGCACCAGCACCAGCGCCAGCTAAATCAAAGCCTTCAGAGCCAAAAGCAAAACCTGCACAAGCTGCGTCAGGTTCAGGAACAGACTTAAAATCTCCTATGCCTGGAATAATTATCCGTTATGAAAAGAATGTTGGAGATGAAGTCAATGAAGGTGATATTGTAGTTGTAATTGAAGCCATGAAAATGGAAAATGCATTGCCGGCACCGGAGGCAGGTGTCATAAAAGCTGTTAATTTTTCAATTGGTGATTCTGTTGCAAAGGATGCTGTGCTTGCAGTAATAGAATAAGTTATTAGATAAATATATTGGGTAAATTTTGTTTAACAAAACCATGTTTGACAAAGTAAGGGCGATGCTTACTTTCTCGGGCAAACAATAACCGATTAAGGAAAGTATTTATAATGGCTTTTGAGACAAAAGAAGAACTTTTACAAAAATATATAGAAATGGGCAAACCACAATGTCCTCATTGCAAAACTGAGATGACATTGTGGGAAGCCCCGCAGATTGCTTTTGGAGATGGCCTGGGTTGGGGCACACCATACCTTTTTGTATGTTTTAATGATGCATGTCCATCGTATAATAAAGGATGGGAGCATCTTCAAGAGAGTATGGAAGCAGTAGCATCGTATAGATGTATGCAGGAACCCGGTGCAGATCATTTTGAATATATGCC
>JAGLLQ010000282.1 GCA_023140455.1 Desulfobacteraceae bacterium
GATTCTCAATGGCCTGGCAAAGTTCGTTTAAAAGCTATTGAAATGGTGGAAGAACTTGCTGAGGTTGAAGCCATAGAACACCTTGTAAATCATAAGTTTCCTCCGGTTTTGCAGGAAAGAGCTGATAAAGCGGTTGCACAGCTTCATGAGCGCCTTTTTACAAAAGAATGTCCCTATTGCGCTGAGATTATAAAGAAACGGGCAAAAGTATGTAAGCATTGCAACAAAGATTTATAAACCGGAATTGTAAGCAGGATTTGTAAATTATTGATTTTATGTAAATTTAAAGCACAGCTTTTAATTTGCATAAAATTTTTATATAGAGTGATTAGAGTCCAATCAATGGCTTCCCGGTCATTTCTTCAGGTATGTCGATATCCATATTTTGAAGAATTGTTGGTGCAATATCACCGATTATCCCATTTTCTTTAATCCTTAGATTTTTAAGGTTTTCTCCGGCCGCTATAAATAAAACAGAGTTTAACGTGTGCGTTGTATGTGGCGCGCCATCTTTTGCTATCATCTCTTCAGAGTTTCCATGATCAGCTGTGATAAAGGCGGCTCCACCCTTTTCCCAAATTTTTTCAACAACTGCTTTTAAGGCTTGGTCAACTGTTTCACAAGCTTTAATTGCAGCTTCAAGGATACCTGTATGCCCAACCATATCCATATTAGCAAAGTTGATAACAATGAATGAAAATTTATTAGAATCTATGTTCTCAACAGCTGCTTCTGCAATTTTTAAAGCACTCATTTCAGGCTTAAGATCATAGGTTGCAACATCTCTTGGAGATGGAATAAGGATTCTTTCTTCCCCTTTAAGGATTTTTTCGCTCCCTCCATTAAAAAAATATGTAACATGTGCAAACTTCTCTGTTTCAGCAAGCCTTAATTGGGAAAGCCCATTATTGCTGATAATTTCCCCTAAAACATTTGTCAGGCTCAAAGGCTCAAAAGCTGATGGGAGGTTAAAACTTTCATCATATTGTGTCATACATACAAAACCTGAAAGTTTGATTTTTTTTCTTTTAAATTCAGTAAACTCAGGTTGAGTAAAAGCTTTTGTAATTTCTTTTGCCCTGTCTGCTCTGAAATTAAAAAAGATAATTCCATCATTTTCTTTTACAATATTATCTGAATTGTCGTGGTTAGCTTTGATACTTACAGGTTTTATGAATTCATCGGTTACCCCGGCATCATAAGAGTTTTGCACAGCTTGAACCGGGTCATTAATGGAATTCAAACTTTTTTCAGTATAGAGTTTGTAAGCTTTTTCAACTCTATCCCATCTTGTATCTCTGTCCATCGCATAGTATCTGCCGCAGATACTTCCTATCTTTCCAAATTGTTTTTTTGCAAGATAATCCTGTATCTGTTGGACATATCCAAGCCCACTTGTGGGAGAAGTGTCTCTCCCGTCCATAATTGGGTGTATAAAAAGGTTTTTAACTCCTGATTCATGGATCATGTCAATTAAGGCAAAAACATGGTTTATGTGGCTATGTACGCCGCCATCTGAGAGGAGTCCAAACAGATGAACAGATTTATTTTTTTCTTTTACTTTGTTTAGAAGATTTAAGAATTTTTTATTTTCAAACAATGTTTTATCGGAAATCGCCTTATTGATTCTTACAAGATCCTGGAATACTTTCCGGCCGGCCCCTATATTCATATGTCCAACTTCGGAATTGCCCATGGTGTTATCAGGAAGCCCCACTGCTTCGCCGGAACAGGCGAGTTCGGAAGTTGGATAATTTGTTGCCAGCATATCAAGAAAGGGGGTTTCTGCCATGGCAACAGCATTCCCTATGTTTTCAGGGTTTATTCCCCATCCATCAAGAATGATCAATACGTTTAAATCATTTTTGCGTTGTCCCATAGAATATTACCTTTCTAAAACATCATTCAAATTTTGAGAGGTCTATATTTGGTGCATCTGCCCATAGGCCCTTAAGGTCATATAAATCGTTGGTTTCATTATCAAATACGTGAATGATAACCCATCCAAAATCAATAAGTACCCAGTTCCCCTGCTTCATACCTTCAACACCAAGAGGTTTTTGTCCTTGTTCTTTTAAATCCATACATATGTGCTCGGCAATTGATTTAGTCTGTCTTGTGGATGTCCCTGTCACAATAATAATATTATCAGTATATGAGGTTAAATTGTGGACATCAAGTGCTGTTACAGATGCAGGTTTTCTTGAGAAAATTGGTTCTAAGAATTGGTCAAGACTTTCTTTTTTTGTCATAAATATAATCCTTTGTCATGAATTTGTTTTGCAACCACAGAGGGAGCTAAGTTTTTGATTGAATCGCCTTGTTTTATAAGTTTCCGAATCATTGTTGAAGAAATATTGATTTTTGGAACATATGCTATAAATATGTCCTTTTTTGTTGTATGAATAAATTTATCGTTTGTGCTGTTTAGTTTATACTTGTTTGATATGTTGTTTTCTATACAAGATTTAATTTTTTCGATTAGCTTTTTGTCTCCGAGTTTTTGTCTCCGTAACATGATAATAACACAAATTTCATCAAATATCTCTTTGAAATTTTTCCATGTTTGAATATCAAGAAATGCATCTGACCCGAGAATAAGGAAGAATTTTTTTTTCCTGTCCGCTATTTTTTCAAATTCCTTTACAGTATCAATGGTAAAAGAGGGGCCTTTTCGTTTAAGTTCAATATCTGATGCACAAAAGTTATATGGTTCAGGAATCTTATTTAAACTTTGATTGACAATATCAAATCTGTCTTTTGCAGAGGCAAGGTCTTGCTGATTTTTATGTGGAGGAATGGCACAGGGAATAAAAACGACCTGTTTTAAAGCAAACTTATCTGCCACATATTTTATTGTTGCAATATGACCATTGTGCAGAGGATTGAAAGTCCCGCCAAACAGACCGGTGTTCATAGATTTACTCTATATTTAATGCTTTTGCCATGGTTGTTATAAGATTTTTTGTGCCTTTTCCTGTTGCCGCTGAAACAGATAAAACATCAGACCCATTATATGCATTTTTGAAAATCTCAATTTTTTCTTCAGAATCAGTAAGGTCAATTTTATTGAGAATAACAATCTGTTTTTTCTTTGCAAGCTTAGTACTGTGCTTACTGAGTTCATTATTGATAAGATTAAAGTTTTCAAGAGGATTTTCAGGGCTAATCAAAGACACATCAATAATATGCAGCAATATTTTGGTTCTTTCAACATGTTTCAAAAACTGAATGCCTAAGCCTGTGCCTTTATGAGCTCCTTCAACCAGTCCGGGAATATCAGCCACAGCAAAAGGTTCTCCAAATTCCGGTTCAACCATTCCAAGATTAGGAGTCAGAGTTGTAAAGGGATAGTCAGCAATTTTAGGTCTCGCTTGAGAAATCCTGCTGATTAATGTTGATTTTCCGGCATTGGGAAGACCTATCAGGCCAACATCTGCAAGGAGTTTTAACTCAAGTTTGATTTTGAGTTCAATACCTTTTATCCCGGGTTGGCAGAATCGTGGGGCACGGTTGGTAGATGAGGAAAAGTGTTTATTGCCTTTCCCTCCCATTCCACCTTCAGCAATTATAAAAGTTTGTTGATTTTCAGTAAGATCTACTAAGACTTTATTGGTATCAAAATCTGTAATTGTGGTGCCAAGAGGGAGTTCAATAATTTTATCCTCTCCATTCTTGCCATGTCTTTGTTTGCCTTGTCCATATCCGCCGTTTTGAGCTTTTATGAGTTTTTGTCGGCGAAGATCATAGAGAGTTCTTTTTGCAGGATTAACTTTGAGTATAACATTACCGCCACTTCCTCCGTCTCCACCGTCGGGCCCACCTTTTTCAACAAATTTCTCTCTTCTGAAACTGGTGCACCCAGCGCCACCATTACCGGAGTGAACGGTAATTATTGCTTCATCTACAAATTTCACGCTTCATAAACAGAGACTTTTTTTCTGCTACGTCCCAGTCTTTCATATGAGACAACGCCATTGATTTTGGAAAAAAGAGTATAGTCTTTGCCCATTCCAACGTTTTGGCCTGGATGGATTGTTGTTCCAACCTGCCTTACAAGGATATTTCCTGCAAGGACTGTTTGACCGCCATATTTTTTAACGCCTCGTCTTTGCGCGTTACTGTCACGACCATTTCTAGTACTACCGGCTGCTTTTTTATGTGACATTGTTTATCTCCTTTAGGCTGTTTATGCTGTAATAGAATCAATTTTGATTTCTGTGAAATGTTGTCTGTGACCTCTCGTCCTTCTGTACCCTTTACGGCGTTTGTACTTGAAAACAATAACTTTTTTGTCTTTTGCCTGTTTGACAATATGTGCCTTTACAATTGCGTTTTCTACCACAGGGCTGCCAAGAGTAATGTTTTCACCATCAGAATACATTAAAACATCATTGAATTCTACTGTGTCACCTTCGGTCTGCTCTAATTTTTCAACCTGGAGAACAGTACCCTCTTCAACTTTATACTGCTTGCCTCCGGTCCTAATAACTGCATACATTCTTGTATATCTCCTTTATAAAAAAAACTTTATATTGTTTATATTTTTATAAGTTTATTGATAGTCTATAAAACACTGAATTATATAGTCTCATAACAATTCTGTCAAGATAAAAATAGAAATGAATATTTAATTCAAGATGATTAAAAGAGAAGGTAATAAGATCAGCAATGTAAAAAATCTGTGACAAGAGGATGATCAGGGTTTTCTAAAAGTATAAAAACAAGTTGAGTAAAGAGTTGAAATGTATCAGCATCATGTTGTTTAAGTATTGATTCTATTTCAACTTTAAAAGCAGGCTTTGTTAAGTTCTGATTAAACAAATCCATCTCTTTTTTTCTCAACTGACAGATAATTATCCTTTTTGTATTGTACTTTTTAAGATATCGCTTAATAGATGTCAGAAAATTTTTAACAGCCTTATGTTTAAGCGAGGTTACATGGTTTTGGTCACATAGATTTTCATAGTTTTTTAATTTGTTTGTATATACAGAGCCGGGATATTGAGCTTTGAGTCGTTTTTTTACAGAAAAAAGCATGTTTTTTCTTTTATTGACAGCTTCTGGTTTAAATGTTTCAAAATATTCTTTCAAACTTATCATTCCTGGTTGAGTAACATCATAATCACCATTGTCTAAAAGAAGATTTTCAATTTGTGAGTCAAGCAGGAATTTGAGTGCGTATTGTGTATTTTGTTTGTTTATAACTTTAAGATTTTCAAAATAATCAAATTTTAAACCTTTGGTTCCAACCATTTTTTTAATAAAGAACTCTGTGCTTTTAGTTATCGGGATTCTTTTCTGTCCTGTGAGATTTAATGCGCTTGTAAATGTAGGAGCAACAATAAAGGCACCATCCGGAGTTATTTCAGTACCGTAGCTGTCTGTTATGGACGATTTAATCGAATAGAAGTCTTCATCATTGCCGGCAGGAATCAGAAGGTCATCTGTATCGTGCTGCTTGTGTATGTTTTTGGATAACTGGTTTTCAAGTCGGTTGATTCTTTCTCTGTTGAGTGAGGTAATACTTGCTGATATATCGGCATTTTTTTGAATAAGCTGTTTAAATAATGTTTCTTTGCCTTTTGGTATTTTGGTTAATAAGCCAAAGACCGGCATAAGGTCTTCTTTTGAAAGAGCATCCATAACATGTGTAATGTCTTTATCCCAGTCATTCCAGTCAAGAGGGTCAGATGCTGAATAGAGTGCATAGTCTTTATTGTTTTCTTTTGCAAGACTGTGAGCAATTTGCATTACTGCGTTATATGAAAAATGTTTTCTTACACCGGGCAGAGCCCATTCATTACAGCGTTTGCAATGGTTGCTACATCCTGTTGAAAGCTGAAAGTTTATTGTTGTTGCAAAAAGAATTTTTAAGGTCTGTTTATCAAGCCCAAGATTGGTTTTCCATGTCTCATAATCAACCATGGTTTGACTTTTTGTTTCAAGCCTAGCCCGGGTTTTTAAAAATTTACTCAAGTAATTATCAGCATCTTTTTTATTAAACTTTTTAACAATTAAATTAATTTGATAAAGAGTTTTTTGTGCATTTTCTGAAAGAGCAGTATTCGGTTTTATTGCTTGTGCAAGTTTGGTAAAAGTTTGGTCAAAAGATTGATAATCACGGGTATACAGTGATGCAAGAAGGTTATCCCTTATTGTATCAAAATATTGAATTTGGGTGATAGTATTGTCCATGATCATAATAAAGGTTAATAAAAAAGGGGATTTAGTAATAAATCCCCTTTTTAGATCAAATCAAAAATAGTTTACCTTGTTTTATATTAGCCTCTTACCTCTTCTTTTACAGTAGTTGCAAGTTTGTAGAGGATTGTAAGAACAATAAGACCAAGGGCATAAATACCCAGAGTCACCATACCTTCTTTTAGTGTTGGTGCATATTCAGTGACATGATGCAAAGGAGATGGTACAAAACCTCCGGCTATCATACCAAGAGCCTTGTCAATCCATGTACCGGCAATTATCATTATACAGGTAAAGGGCAGTAGAAACTCATTGTTTCTAAGCCATGGAACAATAAGCAGTACAATACCAATCAGCATAAGGATTATTGATGTCCACATCCATGGAACCATGGAATTGTACCCGTGGAGTCCAAAGAATAGATACTGCATGTGGGACAGATGCCCTGGAATATTACTATATGCTACTACAAAAACTTCACAGGCAAAGAAGAATACATTGGCAATCAATGCATAGCATACAATTTTTGACAATGTCTGCATTGCTTCCCAGCCCGGATCAAATTTTGTAAATTTCCTTACAACATAGCAGAGCAGGATTAAAACAGAGGGCCCTGCTGCAAATGCAGATGCAAGGAATCTTGGCGCCAAAACTGCTGTGAGCCAGAATCCTCGACCAGGCATTCCACAGTATAGAAAGGCTGTAACTGTGTGGATACCGATTGCAAATGGAATTGAAAGAAAAATTAACGGGTAAGTCCAGGCAGGTGGTTTAACCTGATTTCTCTCTGCTTCAAGGACTTTCCAGCCAATTATAATGTTCAAACCAAGATATCCGTTAAGTACAAGAGCATCATAAAATAATACTGATTTTGGTGATGGATGTAGCAACATATTCAGTACCCGGACAGGTTGACCAAGGTCTACTATGATAAGCAGAAGACACATGATCAATGCTGCTACTGCAAGAAATTCACCAAGGATTGTTATCCTGTGAAATTTATCATAATCATGCAGATAAAATGGTATTACAACCATTACACCACCTGCGGCAACACCGACAAGATAGGTAAAGTTTGCAATATAAAATCCCCAGGAAACATCCCGGGAAAGTCCAGTGGTCATAAGACCATTCATAAATTGGTCAAGATAAGCGGCAACTCCTGCTGTCATGATGACGGCAAGTATAGTCAGCCATATCCAGTATTTTTTACTTCCTTTAATAGCTATTTCAAGCATACTCGCCTCTCTTACATTATATAGTAAACAGAAGGTTCAGTTCCAAGCGCCTGTTTACGTCTGATTGCATAATTTTTATCAAGAAGTTTCCTTGGTTC
>JAGLLQ010000283.1 GCA_023140455.1 Desulfobacteraceae bacterium
ATATAAATTTTTCCCATGAATACAGAACAAAAAAATAAAATAAAAAGAATTGCAATCTGGGCAATTACAAAACCCGGATTTAAGCATGGTAAAAACCTTGCTCAAAATATGGACGATTCAATTCTTTTTATTTCTGAAAACCTTTTAAAAAAATTAAAGGGTTTAAAAAAATTGGATGGCAGCTTTTGCAAAAACCCATTAGTTTTTTCAAATTTATCAGAATCAATTGAAAAAACTTTCAATGAATTTGACGCACATATTTTTATATTTTCAACAGGGATTGCAGTAAGGATGATAGCTCCAATTATTAAAACTAAAGTTGAAGACCCTGCTGTTGTTGTGTTAGATGACAATGCATGCCATGCTATAAGCCTTTTGTCAGGACACATTGGCGGAGCAAATGCTCTTGCAAAAAAAGTAGGGCGCATAACAGAGGCAAAACCAGTAATAACAACAGCAACTGATGTTCATAACAAACCTGCCATTGACATAATTGCTCTTGCAAAAAATATACATATTGTAAATCCTGATATGATAAAAAAAATTAACATGGCAATTTTAGAGAATAAAGTTGTTAAAATTGATGACCCTTTTAACATCCTTCAAAATAGAATACCAAACTATCGTAATGAACAAAGAAATCCTGATATAATATGTACTGATTCTGAACTTGATGTTCCACGTGGAACCCTTGTGCTGAATCCACCCTCCCTTGTTGTTGGCATCGGTTGTAACAGAGGAACATCTATAGATGAAATTGAAACCTTTTTATTAGAAACATTCAAACAAAACAAGTTATCCTTTAAAAGCATATGGGCATTTGCATCAATAGACGCAAAACATGATGAAAAAGGACTGATAGAGTTATCAAAAAAATATGACATCCAGTTTTTCTTTATAGACAAACAAACACTGGGAGCAGTTAAAGAGATAAAAAACCCTTCAAAAACAGTTCAAAAACATATGGGAGTAAAAAGTGTATGCGAGGCGGCAGCAATAACAGCGGGAAAGAATGCAAAGCTGATAGTTCAAAAACAAATCAAAGGCAATGTGACAATTGCAATAGCACAAAAGAAGCCATGCTCTATATAGTTGGAACAGGTCCGGGTGATCCGGATTATATGGCGGGCAGGGCAAAGGATGTATTGCTAAAAGTTGACACCATTGCAGGCTATTCAACATATATAGATTTGATCAGAGATATTATTAAGGATAAAAAAATTATATCCACAACAATGACAAAAGAAGTTCAAAGAGTTGAACTGGCCATAGATGAGGTTTTAAATAACAAATCATGCGCGCTGATTTCTGGGGGTGATTCAGGAATCTATGCAATGGCAGGGCTTGTGTTTGAGATTTGTAAAAAAAGAGATATTAAACTTGTTCGCTCAAACTGTGCAAACTCTAAAGCAAACAGTGCGCCTGAAAAAACAAACAATCAAATTGCCCTGGAAATCGTACCGGGCATTCCTGCCCTTGCAGCAGGTGCAGCTCTTGCTGGAGCTCCTTTAACACATGATTTTGCAACAATCAGCTTAAGCGATCTTTTGACTCCATGGGAAAAAATAGAAAAACGACTTGACCTTGCGGCTCAGGCGGACTTTGTAATTGTTATATATAATCCAAAAAGCAAAAAAAGAGACTGGCAGCTTACAAGGGCAAAAGAATTAATTCTTAAACATCGTGACAAAGATACTCCTGTCGGAGTTGTAACAGGTGCAATGAGAAAAAATCAAAAAATTACAATTTCCAGACTTGATAATATAGATAAAGAAGAGGTTGGAATGCAGTCAATTCTATTTATAGGATCCACTGCTTCAGTGCAATATCTGGATTTTATTTTCACACCCAGAGGATATGGAAAAAAATATAATCTATAAAATTTATAAAGGCGATCATGAAAAAAGGCTATGTTCAAATTTACACAGGTAATGGTAAAGGGAAAACAACAGCAGCGCTTGGGTTGACATTAAGAGCGCTTGGAGCAGGTTTAAAAGTATTTATAGGACAATTTTTAAAACAGGGGGACTATTCTGAAATTAAAGCCCTGGGTCATTACTCTAATATTTATAAGGACCAGATCACTATAGAACAATATGGGTCCGGACGATTTATAAAAGGAAAACCTACAGATGAGGAAAAAGCTGAAGGGAAAGAAGGATATAGTAAAATTCATGAGATTTTAAAAAAAGGAGAGCATGATCTTGTAATAGTTGAAGAAGGAAATGTTGCAATGATGTGCAACATTATATCTGAAAATGATCTACTTCAATTAATGGATATAAAACAGACTCATGTTGAACTTGTTATTACAGGAAGGGGTGCAACAGAAAAGTTGATTGAGAAAGCTGACCTTGTGACTGAGATGAAAGAAATAAAACATTATTATGCCCAGGGAGTCAGTGCACGTACAGGGATTGAAAAATGAAAGCCTATAAGAATGTTGCTTTCCTGGGTACTGGGTCAGATGTTGGAAAAAGCATTGTTGCCGCAGCTTATTGCAGATCATTAGCAGACAAAGATATTAAGGTTGCTCCTTTTAAAGCTCAAAACATGTCAAACAATTCAGGCATCACGCCTGAAGGCCTCGAAATGGGAAGAGCTCAAATCGTGCAGGCAGAAGCATCCAAAATTGCACCCCATGTTGATATGAATCCTGTTTTACTTAAGCCCACTGATGAAAAAGGCTCCCAGGTAGTTCTTAATGGATTGGTCTATGACAATCAATCTGCAATGGATTATCATAAAACAAAAAATTTTTATTTTCAAAAAGTTTGCGAGGCCTATGATAGATTAAAAGCAAGATATGAATGTATCGTTCTTGAAGGTGCTGGTTCCTGTGCCGAAGTAAACCTAATGAAAACAGATATAGTGAATTTTAGAATGGCTGAATATGCCAATGCAGATGTTATACTAATTGCCGACATCCACAGAGGTGGTGTGTTTGCTCAAATTGTAGGGACTCTTCAGTGTTTACCAAAAAAATACAAGCGTATGATAAAAGGTTTTATAATAAACAGATTCCGAGGAGACCCTGAACTTTTTAAAGATGGGATTAAATGGATTGAGAATAAAACAAAGAAACCGGTCTTTGGAATAATGCCCTGGTATTCTCACTTTAAAATAGATGCTGAAGATTCAGTTGAAATTGAAAAGACAACAAGCATCTCAGAGCTTGACAGGAATAAACCATCAATTGGAATTATTAAACTCCCTCATATTTCAAACTTTACGGATATTCACTCTCTTTCAGAAATTAAAGAGATACAAACGGCATTTATAGATTCTCCAAACAAGCTGTCTCTTTTTGATGCCCTGATTATTCCAGGCTCAAAAAACACACGAGCAGACATGGAATGGCTTGAAAACACAGGCTTGTCCAAAAAAATAAAAAGTTATGCAGGTGCAGGAGGGCATATTCTCGGAATATGTGGTGGCTATCAGATTTTAGGAAACTATATTGAAGACCCACAGGGACATGAGGGAAAACCAGGAAAAACCAGCGGTCTTTCGCTTTTAGATGTAAGTACAATTATTGTCCATCCAAAAATCACAACTACAACTTCATTTTCCTGGGGAGAGGCTAAAGGCAAAGGATATGAAATTCATATGGGGAACACTCAAATCAATTCCGGTAAACCTTTATTTACTATTGATTCAAGAAACAGCAAAAAAACAGAGAAAGGAATTAACGATAAGGATGGCTGCATCTCTCAAAACGGCAAAATTGCAGGAACTTATGTCCATGGTCTATTTGATTCAAAAGAGATACTACTAAAATGGATCAAAGCAATTGGCATAAAAGATTTGGATTTAATAATTCATTCAATGGAATTTGATAAAGACAATAATTATAAACTTCTGAAAGAACATTTTGAAAAACACGTTGATTTATAAAAAATCACTCTTTTTCAGAAGAAGATTTTTCAATATCAACTATGATTTTATCTACATATTTTTTTGTTTCATGGTTTGTAATATTTGAAAGTTTGTTTGTAATCCTGGTCATTCTGTCAATGCTTTCTTTAATGATTGTAACAAACTCATAATTTTTGTCCTGTTCAGTCATTTCAAGCAATATGTGCTCAACATATCCGAAAATAGTCTGCATTGGCTGGTGCAGTTCATGACAAATAGCACCGGCTGTTTCAATTACTATTGCCAATTGATGATTTTTTTTACTTTCAGTAATATCACTGACAAATGCAAACGCTCCTGAAATTTCATTATTATTATCAAAGGTTAAAGCTGTGTCAAAAAGAGCATTAAGTTCTTTTCCATTTTTTGTCCTCAATACAATATCAAAACTTTTTGAGGAGGATCCTGACGGGTTTGACAATATTCCATTAAACAATTTTTCCTGCTCCTTATTGATAAAAAAAGAGGCGGGCTTTCCTATCATTTGTTTTGAAGTATATCCAAGCATTTCGCTAAGCGCATAATTAACCTCGGTTGTAATTTCATTTTTATCAACCTGCCAAAAACCGGAAGAGGTCGTTTCAATTAATTTTGAATACTTTTCTTCACTCTGTACGAGTAATTGTTCTGCCTGTTGCTTTTCATTTAAAGCATGAGAGTGATCTAAAGCTTTTTCAATGGAATGAACAAGAGTTGACATCTCTCTGATTGGCTTAACAAGATAATCCCAGGCACCGATCTTCATTGTTTCAATAGCATCTTGAATACCACTTGCTCCTGAAACAACAATAAGGGGGGTTTGGGGAGATTCTTTATAAATATGTTTTATAACATCATACCCATCCATTTCAGGCATCCGCAGGTCTACAAGTATCAAATCAATATTTTCCTGTTCAAAAGCTTCGATCCCTTTTTTACCGTCACAAGCAGTAAAAGGAAGATATCCGGCATCTTCAAGGTAGCTGGACAGGCTTGAACGAACAGAGTCATCATCATCTATTATCAAAATTGAAGCGGGCTTTTCAGTCTCTACATTCAACTTAGGCAGAGTAGTAGATTGAATTTGCAGTTTTTTTTCTAAATTACGAATTTTATCTTCAAGTTCTTCGTAAGTTGGTTTACCCATATCAGTCCTCTTGAAATTCGTATAGGAAACAAACAAGATTTATAATTTCGTTATTATTCAATTATAGAATAATTATGAATTATGTCAACAACAATTATTATTGTGGTAAGGCCGACTTTAGCCCTAACACTATCGTTTATCAATAGATACATATTCAAGTAAAGGTTCACCGGTATATACTTGCCTTGGGCGGCTGATCTTCATTTCAGGGTCATTAAAATCTTCCATCCAGTGTGCGATCCAGCCGGGAAGCCGTCCAATGGCAAACATCACCGTAAACATATTAGTAGGGATACCAATAGCTCTTAAAACAATACCTGAATAAAAATC
>JAGLLQ010000284.1 GCA_023140455.1 Desulfobacteraceae bacterium
GCATATGTATTTGGGTTTGCAGAAAAACCATCATAAGTAGCAAAAACATCTGTAGATAATGGTTTATCATTGTAGAGTATTTTAAATTCCATGTAATCATTTGTTTCAACCAGAGCAGGGTTTGATACAGGCACTATTTCAAGCTTATCTCCAATAACTTTATTATATCCTTTATCTGCTTTTCCTGTGTTTACTAAAGTTTTGCAAAATTTTTCATATTTACCACTGGAAATTACTCCTGATAATCCTTTTTTACTGGCCTGTTTCCAACCCTTGGTGGTTTTTGTCCAGATCATTCCTTGTCTGTGACCAGCAATGATAGCAGAACCGCTTTGCTTAGATTCTAATACTCCATCCAAAGTCATAAGGACATTGTTGGGTTGAAGGTTCAACAAAGTCTTATCATTCCCTTTAATCAATGAAACACTCACATGCTCAACTGGTTCCATCTCCTCACTTACCATAAATACATGGGCAGATATTACACTGAATGGTATTTTCTGACCTGGCTCAGCATTGAACTGAACCGGCTTAATGATAAACTCGTGGGCCAAAGCAGATGAAGCAATAATACATGCCATTAATACAAGAAGTGTAATTCTAAAACTTTTTTTCATTCTTTTCTCCTTTAAATTTAACTAGTTCAAATAAAAAAAGCCAGCAAAACTAGAATGGATAAATATCCATAAAAGCCTTCCTGGCCTGCTTCTTTTTATATTTTTTTTAATTTATTACTTAAAGATACTATGTAATTTCAATTACACGATGGCGAGAGAATACAAAGCATAATAATAATTGTCAAGAAAAATCTTTAAAAAATTTTTCCCCATTGATTTCATCTATATATTACTCATTTTCTATTTTAATTATCAATTGGATTTCCTTACAAGTATATGACAAACAAAACATTGAAAATTAATTATACTTGAAAGGAAAAACAGAATGAGGAAAAATTTTTTTGCTACCAGATGGGGTGTGATCTGTGTTGGTGCAATTATTGGTGTTTTAGCCGGATTGCTGCAAAAATTTGGCAATCCCGGGAATATGGGAATTTGTGTTGCATGTTTTGAAAGAGATATTTCAGGAGCATTAGGGTTCCACAGAGCTGGTGTTGTACAATATATCCGACCTGAAATTATAGGATTTGTTTTAGGCGCCTTAGTAGCTGCTTTTAGTTTCAAAGAATTTAAACCTCGTTCAGGTTCTGCGCCTATTGTCAGATTCACTCTTGGCATGTTTGCCATGATTGGAGCATTGGTATTTCTAGGTTGCCCATGGCGCGCACTTCTACGCCTATCCGGTGGAGACGGAAATGCAATTCTTGGTCTATTGGGACTTGCAGGTGGTATCTGGATTGGTGTTCAATTTTTAAAAAATGGATACAACCTTGGACAAAGCAAACCGACACATAAAAGTGCCGGTCTGCTTTTACCTCTTCTTATGTTAGGTCTTCTATGCTTAATGCTTATTTTTCCTCAGATTGCAGGCGAGAACAAAGCTGGAGTTTTGTTTTACAGCCTTAAAGGCCCGGGAGCCATGCATGCACCATTATTGATATCCCTTGGAGCAGGTCTTTTTATCGGTTTTATTGCCCAGCGAAGCAGATTTTGTACCATGGGTGCTTTCAGGGATCTGATCCTGTTTAGACAAATGCATCTTTTTGGAGGCGTAATTGCCCTGGTAATTTTTGCATTTATTACAAACTTTATTTTTGGTCAATTCAACCCAGGGTTTGCAGGGCAACCAGTTGCCCATGCAATGCACATCTGGAATTTTGCAGGCATGGTGCTTGCCGGCCTTGCATTTGCCCTTGCCGGTGGGTGTCCTGGCCGCCAATTGTTTCTTTCCGGTGAAGGTGATGGCGATGCTGCAATTTTTGTCCTGGGAATGATTATGGGAGCTGCAATTGCACATAATTTCGGCTTGGCAAGTTCACCAAAAGGTGTTGGCCCACATGGAATTGCTGCTGTAGTAGTTGGTCTTGTGATCTGCTTGTTTATTGGATTTACAATGAGAAAAAAAATATAAGGAGTTTAACTGTGAGTACAACAATTGATACGCGAGGGCTTTCCTGCCCCCAGCCAGTTTTAATGTTTATGGATGCTGTTAAATCAGGCAACGAAAACGAGATAATAGTTCTTACAGACACTGATGCATCAAAAGAGAATGTATCAAGAGCAGCTGAAAACAAAAAATATGCAGTTAAGGATATTGAACAACAAGGGGATGAATATAAAATTATTCTTATAAAGGAATAATAAATAATATAATATTTTTATTTATGTTGAGTATATTTAAAAACAAAACAAACACCAGTTTGTCAAAAGAAGATCTTTGCATTCTGGTGTTTGAACACACAAGTGATGTCATTCAGGCAGAAAGGGTTTTAAAGTCAAATCATGTCAAAATCAGAGTTATGGGGCCTCCTCCAAAAATTCAGACCGGGTGCGACCTTGTCATTTCATTCCCGCTTATTAAAGAGCTTCATATTTTACGACTTTTAAAAGCTGAAGGCCTTTCCCCTCAGCAAATAGTTCCTGTCACAGACCCGTTGCTCACACCAGTAGATCTGTTCCATGTAAAAGATTTTGGAGATTTTTTAATGGTTAGAGCTGCCAATATGAAAATCACAGTGGAAAAAAGCACTCAATTGATTGTAAATATTTCCGGAGGAGGTTGCCCTGATGTGCCATATCTTGCTTTTAAAATGGTTGGGGAAACCCTGGAACAGGCACCTGATCCCCTCGAAATAGGGCATACACTTTGCGGTTATGCTCTTGGGCTTGCTTTTAAGGAGATTAAAGAACAGAGAAGGCAATTATGTTAGCAGTTATAGGCACTGTACCAGACCAGGATTTCCCCCTTGCAACAGGTAAGGTCGATATGGCTGGCAATCAGCTTAGCATTAATGGAAAAGATATACTGATAAACCGTGGTACACCTGCACTTTTAGGTGCAATGATGACCGCACTGAAGGCGCTTAGCTGGCCTAAGGATACTGCAGGGTTTATTGCAGGCGATATAGGACTTGGAAACGGAAGCTTTAAACTCTATCAATACCTTGTTGATAACATTGCTCATATGGATATTGATGTTATTGTATTTCATTACCTTCA